>JBGTMK010000205.1:0-3302 GCA_041743605.1 Nostoc sp. | reverse complement strand
CTTTATGTCAAGTATTTAATTCCTAAAGAAGGAAGTACAAAAGAACAGGCTGAAGAGATATTAACTAAAGTATCACAAGATCAGTATGAGAAACTGACTGAAGTTGCTAAGAAACATGGTGTAGAGTTATAGTTTCCTGCTGATAACTGAGTTCTTCAGAGGCTTTGTCTGTCCCATCAGTCAGAGCCTCGTATTTTGCAGTTTCTGACACAAACTCGAAATAATCACAATCAGCAGAAGATTGATGATGAGTTGTTCTTAATCTTATACCTTTGCTATGACCTTAAGCTTTAAAGTAAGTTTCACTGCATTTATAGATACAGTGTGACTTTTTATTTTATAATTTAGGAAACATATTATTAGTTTATAGTTAAATGGACAGAATCGTAGTTAACTCTCAGATTCATTTCGGTAAACCTTGCATTGCAGGAACACGCATCACTGTACAAAGCATTCTTGAACTGCTCAATGAGGGACTTTCATTTGAAGAAATTATCCGAGACTACTATCCAGACCTACAAATTGAAGATATTCGTGCCTGCTTAGGATATGCGATCGCTTTAGTGGCGGCTGAAGACATTCGCCTAGTATCTATTTCAGCATGAGATTATTACTAGATCAAGATGTGTATGCGGTAACAGCAAGATTTCTAGTTGATGCCGGATATGATGTCGTTCTTGTTGCTCAGATTGGTCTTTCGCAAGCAAGTGATGAAGAAATACTTAGAACAGCACAGGAACAAAAACGTATTCTCATCACGCGAGATAGAGACTATGGAAATCTTGTTTTTGTTAGAGCAATGGGATCTGGAGTGATCTATCTCCGAATCCTACCTACAACTGTGAATAACGTTCATAACGAATTAGTACGAGTTATAGAAACTTACTCAGAAGTCGAATTGGTAGGTGCATTTGTAGTTGTAGAACCAGATGGGCATAGGTTTAGAAAAGTATCTTTGTAAAAGTTAAAAGTGTATTAAGTCTATTTTAGTTTTAGCGAGGTAAAT
The DNA here is from genome assembly GCA_041743605.1 of Nostoc sp. Classification (GTDB taxonomy): domain Bacteria; phylum Cyanobacteriota; class Cyanobacteriia; order Cyanobacteriales; family Nostocaceae; genus Nostoc. The sequence continues at coordinate 2,296 of JBGTMK010000205.1, read as the reverse complement.
ATAATATTTACAATGATGTTGGGTCTGATGCTTAGACCCAACCAGGGCAAACGCATCTAAATTACTCTTGATCACAAGGAAGGTTAAGAATCAACGAAAAAATAAGGATTTCGCGTTTGATTATTTTTTAAGCCCCAAAGCGATCACCAAAATTTTCGCAATAAGTAAGAGTTAATGACATTATTTTTCACTCTATTGAGAATATACTGTGCTTATTGACATTATGCGGCCGCCCTGACCCATTAAAGGAGTTAGGATGGTTAGAAAACTTCCTCCCAAAAAGATAAATAACCAGTTAAAAAATTTTAGAGAGCCTATTACACCTTCAATAATCAGAGCAACAGTACAGCCTAGAATAGTGCCTATAATTCCCCAAAAAATTACATAAATAACTACTGTAGTTGGCTCTGTAAGTTCAGGATTATTAGAGGATAAATCCAATAAAGTTGTTATGATACCTAAAGCAATACCTAAGCAGAATCCCCAAAAAGCTCCCTTCTTCACTTCACCTCAAAAAACCATATTGTTAGTCCTTGAACATTTTAAACATCTGTAAGCTGAATACATTATTCCCAATTCAGGCAGATGTCTAACAAGTTACCTTAAATAATTAAATCTCATTTTATGCTCACTATTATCGGTTGCGGCAATCTCAATCGCAGTGACGATGCAGTAGGCGTAATCATTGCCCAACGCTTACAAAAATATCTAGCTGAAAACCCTCATCCTCACGTGCGTGTGTATGACTGTGGCACCGCAGGGATGGAAGTAATGTTTCAAGCTAGAGGTAGTAAACAATTAGTAATTATTGATGCAAGTTCAACTGGTTCTGAACCGGGTGCTGTGTTTAAAGTTCCAGGAAAAGAACTGGAAGCTTTGCCAGAACCTAGTTATAACTTGCACGATTTTCGCTGGGATAATGCTTTAGCCGCCGGACGGAAAATCTTTCAAAATGACTTTCCTGAAGATGTTACAGTTTATTTAATTGAGGCTGCAAATCTTGCTTTGGGACTTGAATTAAGTCATGTTGTAAAACATTCTGCTGACTTGGTTTTTGAAGAGGTAGCTGCACTCATCAGCCAGAATAATGAGTAGAAATTTTAAACTCCTAACTATTCTCTTAAGCCCAATCCCGATAAACTGAGAGTTCATCTACCCTCATTTCAAAAGGTATACCTTGACTTTCAGGCGGACAAACACGGATTTTAGCACTATTAACAATTCCATATAGCAATGTCCCCATTGGCACAATTTTTTGTAAAACACGCCAATTAATAACTTGATCTGGACATTCAATTACCAATGTCAAAGCATTGGCGTGGGTTGTGACATACCACCGACAATCAGATAGAAGATTTTGAATGGTGCGATCGCACGCTTCGTAAAAGTATCTGCTAATAGAATCCTCTAATTGTTGCCGCAGTATAATATCCGCAGATGTCGGTTGCATAGGATGTGAGTCATCACCATTAAAGTAATACATCTTTCTAGCCATCTCTCTTTAGCTTCCTGCTTATATTCCAATCACCATTCCATAAAGTACATCTTTATTTGTTTCTAATAATTCTTGGGTTTCATCATCATAATAAGCACCAATTCCACTACACTGAATTCCCAAATAATTACTAGTTAAATAAAGTCTCTGTCCGAGAAAACCAGCTATTTGCATAGCAGTTTGATAGTTTAAATAATCTGACACAAAAAATAAAGTTACAGCGCTATCTCTAGCAATTGCCTGATTAATACATAAGTAACCTGTCTTTTCACTAAAATTACCCGTTTTAACCAGATGTGTACCTCTATATAATCCAGGTGTCATTCCCTCTACTCGATGCACCACTGAGTAAATTTCTATTTCCTCATAGTTTTCTGTCGGTATTGACTGTTGAAGTTGTTGCACTACATATAAATAATCTTCTTGAGAAATAGCCTGTTTCCGGAAACGTCTAATAGAACGTCTATCCCAAACAGTTTGATAAAATTTATCCCGATCAAAATCAAATTGAGGATACTCTAATTTCTGCTGGCGACTCTTTTGTAGAGTAGTTGCTTGATAAGCATCTTCAATAAATTGATTGGATTCAAAATAATCAGTACCAGAGACAAAAGGAACTTTCAGCCTTAAGTGTCTGATTTTCTTGTCTTGTATTTCTCCTGACACCGCACAAGCAGTAATAAACTCTTTATTCTCGAATCCCAAATCAGAATTGAGCGTAAGTTTATCAAAGTCAAAAATTAGTTGTATATCTCGGTTGTGGAGATAAGCTGAAGCTGCGATCGCACCTAAATGGTGTCC
>JBGTMK010000204.1:0-3107 GCA_041743605.1 Nostoc sp. | reverse complement strand
TGCATGAAATTGACACTTTCTGCTCCAAAAATCGAATTTCTGGGTGTCATTTTCTCTACGTTGATCCCCAATGGCGTCCGATGCTGGAACGGCATGGCTTTACAACTTGGCTGCACCACAGCTACGTCTGGGAAAATGCTGGCTTTAAAACTTTTGATGACTACTTGAAGGTGTTTAACGCCAATCAGCGCCGCAATATCAAGCGGGAACGCAAAGCTGTGGAGAAAGCAGGTTTACGATTACAACCGTTGACTGGTGATGAAATTCCTGAGTCTTTGTTTCCCTTGATGCACCAATTCTATGCTGACACCTGTGATAAGTTTGGCTGGTGGGGTAGCAAGTATCTGACACAGCGGTTTTTTGAGCAGCTATACACCGATTATCGCCATCGAGTCTTGTTTATTGCTGCATATAGCGAACAAGATAACTCTTATCCTTTAGGAATGTCCTTTTGTTTGTTTAAAGATGACAAACTCTATGGACGCTATTGGGGGAGTTTTCAAGAAATAGATTGCTTACATTTTGATGCTTGCTATTATGCGCCAATTGAGTGGGCGATCGCTAACGGCATCCAAATTTTTGATCCTGGCGCAGGTGGACGCCATAAAAAACGGCGCGGTTTCCCAGCTATGCCCAATCACAGTCTGCACAGATTTTACAATAATCGTTTAGGACAAATTATCCGTCCCTATATTAAGGAAGTTAATCAACTCGAACAGCAGCAGATTGAGGACATTAATGCAGAGTTGCCATTTAGTAGCCGAGATTCTTAATATTTGTCAAGGTAGAGGGTGAACGACGAATTACACTTGATATAGAGTATAAAACCCTCAAGAAAGAAAATTTCTTTTTATAATGCTTATGGATTTGATAGTTGAAAATTTAGCTGCAATTGATGATAAACTTTCCCAGCGTCATATCGACCTTGATCCCGGTGGATATTTTATTATTTACTTGGATCGAGACGCAAGGTTAATCTATGCCAAGCATTTTACAAATGTAATTGACGATCGCGGTTTAGCAGTCGATCCAGAAACGGGAAAGGTAATTCCAGCGCGAGAAAAGGTGGAACGAACTCATACGACAGTTTTTAACGCGAGGACGGCCAAAGAACTTTGCGTGAAGATTTTTGAAGAAACTCAGCCCTCTCCAGTAACTCAATTAAATCATGCAGCTTATTTGGGTCGAGAATTTGTTCGGGCTGAGGTGGCTTTAGTTACAGAACAAGAGTATATTCAGGATTAAGCCAATTTTAGATTTTTAATTTTGGATTTTGGATTGAAGGAAAATCTAAAATCTAAAATCTAAAATTGAATGATTCTCCCATTACCCATCAGATGATGGCTGATTTATCTGATAGATATAGTAAGTCGCCATTGGGATAACGGTGGCGGCAATTAACAATCCTACTACCCAAGCAGTAGCGTTACCTTGGTTGGTTTCTTCTGCTTTCTTGAAAGTGCCTCCAACCTGGACATTATCAATTATTTTGGGTGGGCCTGGATCAGCTTCGCCAGAGAGAACGGCGACAAGGCGATCGCTCGCGTCTAGAAATGCCTGATTGTATTTGTTACCATTGCGTAACGGTACACTTACTGTTTCAGTAGCGACACTCTCGGCAATAGAGTCTGTGAGTAAAGGCTTGACTTGATCCCCAGAAATAATGGCAGTACCATTGGTAACTGTATCAATAACCAATAAGGTTTGATTAGCTTGGGCTTCTTTAGTAGGAAACCATTTTTTAAACAGTTCTTTGCTGAAGCTTTCTGGTGTTTCGCCATAATCGAGGCGGCGAACAGTAACAATTCTGACTTCCTTATCTGTTTGCTTTGCCAAATCCTCGAAAGCGCTGCTAATTTTGCCTTCATTCAGACGGCTGATGACTTCAGCTTGATCCAAAACCCAGGTGTCATTCCCTGCTTTTAGATTGGGTATTTGATACACACCTGTGGCTAAAGCCGGTGTGGCAAACAGCGAGGCTGCTAAAATAACCATCACCAAAGGTAGAATTAGCCGGATGAGGTGTTTTTGACTGCTAAATAGTTGTTTGAGGAGCTGTTTCATTGTGTGATCCCTAAGACAGACTTGCACCCAAAATACTACAGAACCACTGCAAAAATCACCTCGTTCCTGGTTTTCTCAAGTATTAAATTTCTGCTACTGCTAGCAGATATAGATTGTACGGGATTTTTTGATTGCACAAACTTGTGATGATGGCGGTTGCAAGCATTAACTTGACACTAACACTTTTGCTAGTCACAAGAAATACCGCCCATTTTGGGGATTAACCCAAATACTGAGGGCGGAATTTGCAAACCATCTAGAAATCATATCGTATGATCAATATTTTTGGCAGAATCAAGCATATTTTTTCATATCTGCAAGTAGCTTTTGCTGTTATACCCTTTGATGGATGATATCTGCATTTTTCTGATACTTTAGCTAAATCTATATCAATAATATATACATGACCATAATTTTAACTAACGACGACGGCATTGATGCCCCCGGCATCCGAGCGCTGCTGAAAGCTGTAAACGGCAAAAATATTATTATCGCGGCTCCTGCTGATCACCAGTCTGGCTGTGGACATCAAGTTACTACCACTCGTGCCATCAACCTCCAGCGACGTTCTGAGACTGAGTATGCGATCGCAGGTACTCCCGCAGATTGTGTGAGAATTGCAATTACACAAATTAACGCAGATGTCAAATTTGTGCTTTCAGGTATTAACGCTGGGGGTAACTTGGGAGTCGATGCTTATATTTCTGGCACAGTTGCGGCTGTACGGGAAGCTGCAATGCACGGTATACCGGGAATTGCTATTTCTCACTATCGCAAAGCCAACCAGGATTTTGATTGGGATCTGGCTGCCAAATTCACAGCTGAAGTTTTAGTGGACTTGCTCAAGCGTCCCCTAGAACCAGGAAGTTTCTGGAATGTGAACTTGCCGCATCTACAACCAGGAGAAGCAGATCCTAATGTGGTGTTTTGCCAAGCTTGTACCAAACCTTTACCCGTGAACTATCGAGTTGAAGGCGATAATTTTTATTATGTAGGGGAATATGGCAAACGCGATCGCACTCCTGGTAGCGATGTGGATGTAT
>JBGTMK010000203.1:0-12021 GCA_041743605.1 Nostoc sp. | reverse complement strand
CGACTAAAAATATCTGGAGCACAATGGGATGAATCTAATGTCCCTCAAGTTCTCAAGCATCGCTGTGCTTATCTTAATGTCCAGCTTTAGAACCTGTTTAGTTCTTTTGTTCTAACAAAGTTGACATGCTCCCAACTTGCTGTCTCATCTATCAAAAGCTTATCAACTTGCGATAAGACATAGGTTAATAAGCTTTAATCCGTATGATGGAATGAGTGAAGAAATAACAGTTAAAAAGGATGAGGGTAAAACCAAGGATGAAGTAGAAACGGATAACGACCTACTGGACAAAGCCAGAGCGTATACGTGGAAAGAAGCGCAGTTAATTATACAAGTTTTTCAAAACCACCCAAGATATAGCCATTACCAATTACCATGATTTTGTAAAGTTTAAATTTTTTACTGGCTGTAGGACAGGGGAAGCCATAGCCTTTATGTGGGCAGATATCAACTGGGGAAAAGAATGTATTTACTTTAGACGTACTCACAATGAGCGCAAAAGAAAATATTACAACTTAAAAAATGCTGTAGGAGATAAAGAATTAATTAGAATTTTTCCAATGCCTAAAGATGGTGAATTATGGAATTTACTAAAGTCAATTCCTCAAAAAGACTTAAACGAGAACGTGTTTAAATCCGTCAAAGGCAAGGTGATGTGGGCATCCTTTTTTAATCGAGTGTGGAAATACGATCACCAGGCTAAAAGGAACGGTATTATTCTTGACTTGATAGAAAAAGGTAAACTCTCTAAATATTTACCTAGCTACAATACCAGACACACCTTCATTACTCATCAAGTTTTTGATATAGGTATTGATGGAAAAATTGTTTCTTATTGGTGTGGACACGGTGAAGTAGTAAGCCAGAAACACTACCAGGATATTGCCAACAAAGCATCACAAACTATACCAAGTTATGAAGAGACAGACAATAAACAGCAATCAGAACTAGACCTACTCAAAAAGAAGCTGGAAGAACAGCAGGAACTAATCAATAAATTGATGCAAGAAAAAGGAAAATAAGCTAGCGATATCCATTACTAGACGACCCATATTTATCAATTCACTATTTTGTTATTCTGTCAATGCGTAAGTCCTACTAGCTATTTACCAGTGTAAAGTAGGTAATTCAATGCATTTAAATGAGGATGAATACTGCGATTTTAAAGAAAGTTATGCAAAACGTTAAGTCAGTTGGAAATCTGTCTCTACTCTCATTGACTAGTAGCTCCTCATGTAGGAGCTTTTTTAATGCTAATTTTCTGACTACCCTTACTCTGCCGGAAATGGTTTTTCAATTTTTTGGCTATTTTCCTTAAAAAATCGAGTTGTTTTTCAGTTCTGACTCTCATATTCCTAGTTGTTTAACAAGTTGTTTAAGAATTTATTTAACAACTAAAAACATAAGAGATAGAGTGAAGTATGACTGTTAGAAACGAGCATTCAATGAGCATCAGCTTTGAGCATCAATTTATACTAAAAATGGTAGATTTTATCACTTAAAGTTTAGCTTTTGAACATCTGTTGAGCATTTTACTACAAAAAATGCCTAAAAGTATTGATTATGCGTTCTCTTTCGGTTCACTGCATAAATCCTGATTGTCAACGTCCTTATCCTCAGCCTTGGGGAAACAAATTTTGTAACAGCTGTGGCGCACCGCTAGAGTTGTTAGACCGCTATGTTCCACTTCAGCCTTTAGGATCGGGAGGATTTGCTCAAATCTACACGGTTTGGGATGAAAAAACTCAAACTGAGAAAGTGTTAAAAGTGTTGGTGGAAGAGTCGCCAAAGGCACTGGAATTATTTACCCAAGAGGCGGCAGTTTTATCTAGCTTGCAGCATCCTGGTGTCCCCAAAGTCGATGTCGATGGATATTTTCATGTAAACCTGTTTAATCCCAAATCGCACCAACTGCCTTGTTTGGTAATGGAAAAAATCAATGGGCGCACTTTAGAGGAGATATTAAGAAAGTTTCCTCAAGGGTGTCCAGAGGATTTGGTTTTAAACTGGTTTGCCCAAGCTCTACAAATTTTACAGGAATTACACAAACGCCAGATTCTTCACCGGGATATTAAACCTTCTAATTTAATGCTGGGCACTTCTTCGCCATCTATAACCCCGCCTCAAGGGCAAATAGAGGGCGATCGCCTGGTACTAATTGATTTTGGCGGGGCAAAACAATTTAGCGCCTCTAAGCTGCGTTCTCAGTCTAGTTCCACGCGATTATTTTCTTCTGGCTACAGTCCACCAGAACAAGTGAGTGGAGGTGTTGTCGGGACAGGAGCCGATTTTTATGCCCTTGGTCGAACAGTGATTGAACTACTAACAGGCAAATACCCCCTAGAGTTGGAAGATCAGCAAACGGGGAAATTGCGCTGGCGAAGTGCGGTAAATGTCAACCCGCAACTAGCCGATTTGTTGGATGAAATGGTGCATGAGGATGTGCGATCGCGTCCAGCAAATGCAGCTATAATTCAAAAACGTTTGGCGAAGATTTCTCAACCATTACCGCCACCAGGATTATTTGCCCGACTGCGAGACAACGTTAAGCAAGCCTCAACACAAGCTTCCCAGAGATTTACACAGCTAACACTAGCTATTGAACAGGTTTTGGCTAAATTTAGCCAAGCTGTAACCAAAACCTTTGTTTTCATTGCTCAGACAATCATCAAAATTTTACAAGCTTGTTTGGCAACGATTTGGGCAATGATCCTGGCTTATGTTGGCGCTTGTTTTGGTGCGATCGCTGGTTTTATTTTGGCATATCGCACCAGCTTGGGGCGTTTGGTTGTGGAATTTCTTGGGAGTCAGCTAAACGAATTAGTGCCAAATACTCAACCCGTCTTCGGGGCAGATATTTTGGTATTCGTCGCAGCAGGTTGGGGAACTGCTTGGGGACTAACAGTATCCGGGTGTTTTGGTCAACAGCGGCGGTTTTTAGTGGCTTCGCTGATGGGCATGATTAGCTATGGCTTCGGCTGGTTGATTTTCCAATTAATCACCCCAAAAGACAGTGGCGAGGGCTTAGTGGCAGTGATTTTAGTAGCAGTTTGCCTACTCACCTTGAGCTTAGGACTTCGCAGCCACCATATAGTTTATGCTGTTTTCTCGGCCTTTGGTAGTGCGATCGCATACGCAGTTTTGATTCTTTTGAGGTTAGTACCTCCTTTCTTCCAATTTACTAGTCAACCAGCCTGGTCGGAGTTACAGTTACCTCTGATTTTTTTTGGTTCTGTGGGCTTCTTTATCAGCTTTTGGTTAGGAGTGAGTTACTACCTAATTGTCCCTGGATTGCGCCTTTTGGGATGGCGATGAAAGAGGGATTCCTATCCATCCGTGAGAGGTTAAGATAAAGTGCATTTTGTCAATCAGTTAAAATACTCAAAATAGTCTTATTGAAAATAATAATCGTGCGGTGGAGAAGGAGACGAGCGACGCTCGCCTTCTTCCCCTTCTATTTGATTATCATTATCTTTAACGTCTTTGACAGCTTAAATAGGGTATGAAAAAGTATTGTAACGACAGAATAACTTTGCAAAAAGTGGGCAACATTGTTAGGTAAATTCAATGATCAAACGAGGTAATGAAAAGTTTGCTTTACCACCATGCCCAAGCGACCAAAACAAAACTCTGACCACGCACACCGACATCATACTCCTACTATAGATAATGAAGCGATTGCCAAACACTTAGAAGCTTTATTAACCCCAGCAGTTTTTGCCGGGCAAAAATATTATAAGCAGTTCAGAGTCACTCTGTGAACGCATCACAACAAAAGGTGCGCCATCATTGATAAATACAGGGCAATTTCAAACAGGAGAAGACCTGATGCAATCGGCGTTACGAATTGAAGCTCAAGTTTTACCAGGCAATAAAATTGAAATTAATTTGCCTAATGATCATGCCTTAACCTCAGTAGGACAAACCGTTGAAGTGATTGTCTTGCTACCAGAACAAAAACCTGCTCTAGAAAGCCAATCGATTCTGAAATTGCTAGAAGAAATTCATAGACAACGCCCTGTTGGAAGAAGTGTAGAGGAAATCAATCGAGATATACAATTAGAAAAAGAGGCATGGGACAACTAACTTTTCCCAACGCTGCACTTATATACGTTGATACGGTAACGGTTATTTACGCCATTGAACAGAACCCAACTTATGGGGTATTGCTGAATCCTCTCTGGAATAGCCTTCAGGCAGGAAACCTTGAGGTTTTTAGCAGTGAACTGACTTTGATGGAAACCCTAGTCATGCCTATGAGAAATTCAGATATGTTTCTGATTGATTTCCCTACGGGACGCTACGCGAAGGTTCAACTCAATCTATAGAGTTTATGGTTTTATTGAACCTCGCATGACTAAAAGTCACGCGATTCCTGCTTCACTCACAAGTGCTTAAGTTACCTTAAGTCTTACCCCATGTCCACAGGCGTATCAAGTGCCCAAAAACAAGATCCCCCTAGTCGTATTTTTCATCGAGCTAGGGGGATCACATATATGGTAGTCTATAATTGGTTCGGTATAGTTCCTTACGACTCGATTCTATAGCCTATATTTTAGTTTGAGTAGTCTTACCACTAGAATTTATAGTATTTTTACAGCTTCTTAATGAATGCTTCATCCCTGTTGTTCTTTAGGGAGGCGGTATATGTAACTATGACAGTACGCAATGTGCGTAACTTGTCATTTTTGTGGATATCTGTAAAAAATATGAAATTTAAAATTGTTGCTACCAGCGTCCTATTAGCTTGTTTCGGGTTTGCAGAGCAGACCCTTGCATTAAATCAACTAGATTTGGATCAGTTGAAGGCAACAAGTGCCTGTCCTCGGTGTAATTTAAGTGGTGCTGACCTAACTCAAGTAAATCTAATTGGAGCAAATTTGCGAGGGGCTGACTTGAGCGGCGCTACATTATCTCAAGCTAATCTCACGAATGCCGATCTCACGGGTGCAAATTTAGAAGGTGCGGTTCTGAATTCGGTCAATCTCAGTGGTGCTTCCTTAACAGGAGCAAATTTGAAATCAGCATCCCTGGAAAATGCCAATTTATCTTACGCAGGTTTTATCAGCGCCAATTTAGAAGCAGCAAACTTAAAAGATGCGACATTGGATTTTACCAATTTTCGGGGGGCTAACTTCCGACTAACAACTTTAGCTAATGGTGTCGTTACCTCCGACAAACCTTATGGCTGGTCGTTAGAGCGTCCAAATCTTAGAGAATGTAACGAGTTTCAACCCGAAAACACTCGAGGCACAACCTGTTATACAAGATAAATTTGGGGATTGGGCATGAGGCATTGTTTATTTCTCCCTTCTCCCTCATCCTCCCCTGCCCCTCTGCTTGTATAGTAAAAGCATTTTGTTTGTTAACAGTTCTTTATCATGGGAAAAAAGCCTATAGATTAATTGAATCGATGCTTACCCGTATTAAAGACTTAGCAGCAAAACTAGCGCCCCGCTTAATTGAAATTCGCCGCCACATCCACTCTCACCCAGAACTCAGCGGTCAGGAGTACCAAACAGCAGCCTTCGTAGCTGGTGTTTTGTCTTCTAGTGGTCTACGTGTACAAGAGGGAATTGGCAAAACAGGCGTTATTGGAGAACTCCAAGGTACTAGCCAAAATGACCGTTTATTGGCAATTCGCACCGATATGGATGCCTTGCCAATTCAAGAAGGCACCGATTTGGAATATGCCTCTCGCGCAGAGGGTATTATGCACGCGTGTGGTCACGACGTCCATACCACAGTGGGGTTAGGAACGGCAATGGTGCTGTCCCAGGTGGCGGAGGAATTGGGTGGGAAAGTACGATTTTTATTTCAGCCAGCCGAAGAAATTGCCCAAGGCGCAAGTTGGATGGTGAAAGATGGGGCGATGGAAAATGTCTCGGCTATATTAGGGATTCATGTTTTCCCTTCTATACCCGCAGGATCTATTGGTGTGCGTTACGGGGCATTAACAGCTGCCGCCGATGATTTAGAGATTCTAATTATGGGAGAATCTGGACATGGAGCGCGTCCCCATGAGGCGATTGATGCAATTTGGATTGCTTGCCAAGTGATTACTGCACTGCAACAAGCTATCAGCCGGACGCAGAATCCCTTGCGCCCTGTAGTATTGAGCATAGGGAAAATTAACGGTGGCAGAGCGCCGAATATAATTGCGGATAAAGTGCAGTTATTGGGAACCGTGCGATCGCTCCATCCTGAAACCCGTGCCTATCTTCCAAACTGGATCGAAAACATTGTATCTAATGTTTGCCATACTTACGGAGCAAACTATCAAATCAATTATCGCCAGGGTGTACCCAGTGTCCAAAATGATTATACCTTGACACAATTGTTACAATCAGCCGCAGAAGAAGCTTGGAGTAGCGATCGCGTTCAAGTCTTACCCGAACCTTCCCTTGGTGCTGAAGATTTTTCTATGTATTTGGAACACGCCCCTGGTTCTATGTTTCGCTTGGGTGTAGGCTACCAAGAAAGAATCGTTAACCACCCATTACACCATCCCCAATTTGAAGTCGATGAATCTGCCATTATCACCGGAGTTGTAACTATGGCATACACCGCTTATAAATACTGTCAGCAAAACCGTCAGCAAAATTTGTAAACAAAAACTCCCAGCGCTTATTTACTGGGAGTTTCTGTTTAACTAACCTTTGTTAGCAGTTATAGAAAGCTCGAAAACCTTCTAAGTAAGTCGGTGGAAATAAACCAAATTATGTTACTAAACATAAATAGGCTTAAAATCCTTATCAATGACTAATCACTAATGACAAAGGACAAATCACAGTCCCCACCAGTTAGCTTTAATTGCGCCGACTTACTTATATATTTGATTCGGTAACAACACCTAATTTTTGTTGAATTCTGGTCTTAGCAGCTTTGAAGTCAGTAGCAAGTTGTTCACTTTGCTCAGTGTTCAAGTTGTTGCGAATGGCAGCAAAAAGTGTGGTTTCCTCTTGACGAATATGATCGCCGAGAGCATCAAATAGCTGTTTGACTTTATCTTTGAATTGAGGTGAAGATGGGCTGAGAGCCTTAATTTCCTCTAATGCTTGCTTGGCATGAGCCTGTTCATCAAACAATTCTTGGGTGTTATCTTGACCATAGAAAGGACGTACTCTGGGGTAGACTACTTCCTCTTCAGCTTCAGCGTGAGCAGTTAAATCCTTGTAAATTTGACCGAAGTACTCTTGGATCTTTTGGGGATTGTTGCTTTGGAGTAGTTCGGTGAACAGGGTATTTACCTTGTTGTGATCGAGGCGAAGAGCATCTTGGATATTCAGATCCTTTTTGTCGCTGGCTTGGGTAACAGCACTACCTACCACACCACTAACTGCGGCCATAGCGTCTTGAACACGTGCCCAAATTCCTTGATCTGCATCTTGTCCAGTGAGTTCGCGGACACCCAGAATTTCTAAAACGCCTTTGAGTTGCTCTTGGTGAGCGCGGTTTTCAAAGTTAATGGTATTTAAAGGTGCGATCGCTAGCAAAACGTCAGCACCAACTTTTTGAGCAGCCTTGTGAACTATCAAGCCACTGGTTACTAGTTGATGTTTCAGCAATTCATGCTGAGATACTTTTTCATACAGGCTCAACTCAGAACCTTTGAACAATTCGCGAGCTTTTGCAATGAATTCTGTAACAACTTTTTTGGGTTCAGCCTGAATGCCGTACTGACCAATTACAGTTTCCAGAACCCCAATATTTTTTTCGTCATCGTTTAGGAAATTACGGATGCGATCAGCAATTTCGGCATCAAGTCCTTCTCTCAAAAGTAATTGCTCATTGTCGATGACCAATTGTTGGAGTGCTTTAAGACTTGCCAATTTTACAGCAATAGCATTGCGTTTCGTATCATCTAAAGTAGCGACCATCCGTGTTCTCCTCGGGAAAGTGTTCGTAAATATATTGCTGATATAACCTTGACATAGAGCTTATGGTGATTCCATCTTTCTTTTGAGCGATCACTCTCACAACCCTGGGTAGAAAAACTGAAGAAGAATTCAGAATTCAGGAGCCAGAATTCAGGAGTCAGAATTCTGAGTCTAGGGGATTCAGCAAAGCCGTCCAATGCACTAGTACCGCAAGGCGTAATTGAAGAAGAATTCAGAGCAAAGCCGGAGACGTTTCCGTTAGCTCCGGTCAAAATCAAGACGCTCTCTACGAACGCGAACAGCGTGTCGAAGACAGGCCTAAAAGTGTAGCTTGCTTAACAGTAAGAGTACGCGGACTCGCTACCGCTGCGCTATCTATCCTGAATTCCGCCTTGCAGTACTAGCTCCTCTCCGAAAATACAGTTAATGACCAAATTCTGTGACAATGATTAACAATAAGCCAGAATACTGTACCTAAGCTACTCATGAGCCAGAGTTCTCAAAACAGCCCTTTGCCAGACAAGCCTGTTCCATCATCTTTCAATTGGTTATACGCTTTCTGGAAATTCTCTCGCCCTCACACAATTATTGGTACAAGCCTGAGTGTTTTTGGGATATATTTAATTGCCATTGCCATTAGTAACAATACTGATCCACTATTCCCTAATCCCTATTACCTACTACCTCTATTCGGTGCATGGATTGCTTGTCTATGTGGCAATATTTACATTGTAGGACTGAATCAATTAGAAGATGTTGAAATTGACAAGATTAATAAGCCTCATTTACCATTGGCATCTGGTGAGTTTTCTCAGCAAACAGGGCAATTAATTGTCGCTTTTACTGGGATTTTAGCGCTAGTTGTGGCGTGGCTAACTGGGCCATTCTTGTTGGGTATGGTGGCGATTAGTTTGGCCATTGGTACTGTTTATTCTTTACCACCAATTCGCTTAAAACAGTTTCCCTTTTGGGCGGCGCTGTGTATTTTTTCGGTGCGCGGTACGATTGTTAATTTAGGGTTATATCTGCATTACAGTTGGGCATTGCAACAAAGCCAAACAATTCCGTCTGCGGTGTGGGTGCTGACGTTATTTATTTTGGTGTTTACCTTGGCGATCGCCATCTTTAAAGATATCCCCGATATGGAAGGCGATCGCCTCTACAATATTACTACTTTCACCATCCAACTCGGCCCGCAAGCTGTGTTTAATCTGTCTCTTTGGATAATAACTGCTTGCTATCTGGGAATAATTTTCGTTGGAGTGCTACGCGTCGCCTCCGTTAACCCCATATTTCTGGTAGTTACTCATTTGGGGCTGTTAGTTTGGCTGTGGTTGCGGAGTTTGACGGTAGACTTACAAGATAAAAGTGCGATCGCCCAATTCTATCAATTTATCTGGAAACTCTTTTTTATGGAATATCTAATTTTTCCTATCGCCTGTCTTTTGGCTTAGACAATGCTAGAAACCTTTTCCACCAGTTCTGTTATTGCTGCTCTTGTCGTTGTTCTCAGTCTGTCAATCCTTGGCTATTTTGCTTGGAAAACTTTGATTACCTCAGACCTGTTTCAAAAAGGAATCAATCTTGCTCAAGCCAAAGATTACCAAGGCGCAGAAGCAGCGTTTCGTAAGGTGATTTCCATCAACTCTACTAATGATGTAGTGCGCTTGTTTTTAGGAGATGTTTTAAATCAGCAAGGCCAAGTAGAAGAAGCAACAGAATTATTCCGGGAAGTAATTCGTCGCAGTCCGAAAAATCCTGATGCTTACTTGCGTCTGGCGAATATTCTCATGCAGCAAGAGCAAGAAGAAGAAGCTAAAACTAACCTAGTACAAGCTAAAGATTTATTACAAAAACAGCGCCAACCTGAAAAAGCTAAAAAAATCATTCAACTGTTAGATAAAATGAATTCTAAGTCAAGTGAATCCTAAGTTGAGTGAGAATTGCAAAGATTCAAATTTCCTGTTCTGTCTCCTAATTTTTTTACCATTCTCACCATCATGGTGAGAATGGTTTTTATTTTGAAATTTTCTAATTTTTACCGTCATTATGTCCAGAGCTTTCGCAAGTTTGAATACTCCCTTCATCCCCTTTACAAGTGCAATTTGATCCGCTATCAACTCTCTAGCCACAATGATTGATTTAGAGTTTAGAGGAAAAAATATTGGGAATTTTAAAAGCTTGTCTTTTAGCAAAAAAGTTATGACATTAACAGCCTTTTTCTTTCGTATGAAGTACAAAACTACGGATTTTGAGGCAGGAAGCAGAAAATTTTTATCTCTGATTGCGTGAATTCTGCATTTTGTACTTCACTTAAAAAGCAAACTGCTCTATATTATAGTCTCCTTAAATAGTACAAAAATTAGACATCCTGTATCAGCAATTATCAGTAATATTTCAATACAGTTCAGATAAGACCAAAACACTTGTAGAGACGGCGATTTATCGCGTCTCGAAAACCCAAAATTTTGGGAGAATCCCAAATGTGTCAAAACATATTTTGTCATTGCGTACTCCTTCGGAGAACCCGTAGGGTACGTAATGAAATGGAGCGTTCGCAATGAGAATCTGTTATCTTAGTCAATTTGCAAAATTGGGATGCTCCCAAAATTTTTGCCAGTAGCCCTTAAGCCAAGCGTATTGAGTAATATTTTAGTATTAAAATAGTATCAAGCAAGGACAGAGATTTAGTAGTAGATTTTATAGATTAGAAAAATCAAGTGTTTATGTCAGAGAAAATATCACAATTGTGGACTATTTTTTTTACATCAGGATCATTTATTCCACATGGACACTGCTATCTATGGCAAACAAATTTAGTTTGGTTACACATATTATCTGACTCGCTCATTGCACTAGCTTATTATTCAATTCCAGCTACACTATTTTACTTTGTCCGCAAGCGGGATGACTTGCCCTTTGATTGGATTTTTCTGCTGTTCAGTGCATTTATCGTAGCTTGCGGCACCACTCATTTAATAGAGATTTGGACACTTTGGCATCCAACTTATTGGCTATCAGGATTTGTCAAAGCAATAACTGCCACAATATCTTTAATTACAGCAGTAAATCTTGTGTCCCTAGTTCCCCAAACACTGGCATTTACTAGCCCGGCTCAATTAGAACAAGCAAATCAAGAACTTCAAATTCAAATAAACGAACGCTTACGGGTAGAGACGGAACTGCTGAAATACCAGAATCATCTGGAAGAAATGGTTGCTGTTCGCACTAATGAAATTACCAATACCAACGAGCAATTACAACAAGAAATCCTTGAACGCCAACGCATTTTAGAAATTCTCCGACAAAGCGAAGAACGCTACCGTTACTTGGCTGAGGCAATTCCTCAACTTGTATGGACAACCAAGCCTAACGGTGAATGTGATTTTTTTAATCAAAATTGGTGCGACTACACAGGGCTAACATTAGAGCAATCTTTGGGTTCTGGTTGGTTGGCAGCATTGCATCCAGATGATATTAAAAATGCTAATGAAGTGTGGTCTAATGCTGTAAAAAATGGCACTATATATAACAACGAATATCGGTTTAAACGGGCTTATGATGGCTCCTATCGTTGGCAGTTAGCGAGAGGTTTACCACTCAAAGATGAGCAAGGTTTTGTAGTGAAGTGGTTTGGAACATGTACAGATATCCACGAACAAAAACAAATACTTGAAGAACGAGCGCAGCTGCTGGAATTAGAACAAGTAGCACGAGCGAAAGCAGAAACAGCCAATCGAATTAAAGATGAATTTCTGGCCGTCCTCTCTCACGAATTACGCACTCCATTAAATGCAATTCTTGGCTGGTCAAAGTTGTTACAAACCCGCAGGTTAGATCAAATAAAGACATCTGAAGCACTAGCCACAATCGAGCGGAATGCTAATTTACAGGTTCAACTCATCGAAGATTTGCTGGATATCTCCAGAATTTTGCAGGGCAAACTGACGCTGAATATTACGAAGATTAACCTAGAGTTTACGGTATTATCTGCACTACAGACAATGCAGTTAGCGGCAGAAGCAAAGTTAATTGAGGTAAATACAGCATTTGAACCGGATGTGGGAGAAGTTATGGGCGACTCTACTCGTTTGCAGCAAGTCGTCTGGAATCTCCTTTCTAACGCTGTCAAATTTACACT
>JBGTMK010000202.1:0-2983 GCA_041743605.1 Nostoc sp. | reverse complement strand
AACTAGCTTATCAAGAGTTCTGTAAATTTGTGCCTGGTCTGCTGGCCACAAATGGGCAATGCATTGATCAAAGCAGCTCGTTTTGAGGTCGTAGCCCGTCATTTCTTGCTGCTGAAGAAGACCTAAAATTACGTATGCTAGCGACATTAAGACGGTTTTCCCATAATTGATATTTTCTCGATAGGTTCTATGCTATGTAGTTATTATAAGTTTATGCTAATATATGATTAATCAAATATAAGATGTAACGGCTATAAAAAGGTATATTGATTATAATGCTTCTTAGCAAGGAAAACAAATACATAAAAAACTCAACTCATAAAGGGATAGAGCATGGGGATGAGGAAGAGTTACCAATGCCCAACTGCCAATGCCTAGAAATTATTTAAGCGATAGAAGACCATTGTAACGAGAGGATGGGTAAAATTGACTTCTAACACACTTCTACAAAGAATACGTCAACATCAATATCTGCGTGATTTACGAAACAAATTACTCTACCTTCACAAGATGTTGTTAGAGACAGAACGCATTGCCTACGAACAGATTAGTGGACGAGTATCAAGCGGAGAACTTCTTCAGCTCGTCATCGCTCATGAACAATTTGCTTGGCTACACCGCATTTCTGAAGTGGTTGTGCAAGTTGATGAAATGCTTGAAGCAGACGAACCGATATTGCTAGACGATTTCCAAAAATTGATTGCTGATGTTCGCACGCTGATTGTACCGTTAGAGACAGGTAACACCTTCGAGAGAAAGTATTACAATGCTCTCCAGCGCGAACCGGCTGCTGTATTAGCACATGCGGAGATATCCAGATTTCTCACCTCTAAAGTTTAAAGGTAAGGGAAATACGTCGATGATAAATGATATCATGTCCGCCAAATTACCCATAATAAACAGTTTGTAGTGGGGACTTCAGTCTCCAAAGCCAGGACTAAAGTCCTTACTACGAACATTTTTATTCAGTTTGATGAACCGGACATGATATGACAAATAACAAATGACAAATGACAAAAATGACCCATTCACATCAGTTGTAGGACAACAGCAAGCCATAGAACTGCTTACTCAGACTGTTAGACAAAACAGAGTTTCTCCAGCCTATCTATTTGTGGGGCCAGATGGTGTAGGAAGGAGTTTAGCAGCTAGGTGCTTTGTGGAACTGCTCTTTTCTTGTGGAATGGGAGTCACTGCGTCTTTACAAAACCGTTTGCGTCAGGGGAACCATCCAGCTTTGTTGTGGGTGCAACCAACGTACCAATACCAGGGACAACGATTAACAGCAGCAGAAGCAGCTGAGAAAGGACTCAAGCGTAAAGCACCACCTATAATTCGGCTAGAGCAAATTCGGGAAATTACCGAGTTTTTAGGTCGTCCGCCATTGGAAGCGCCGAGGAATGTGGTGGTGCTAGAGGAAGCTCAAACAATGGCAGAAGCCGCAGCGAATGCTTTACTCAAAACCTTGGAAGAACCGGGACAGGCGACGTTAATTTTAATTGCACCTACACCTGAGTCTGTGTTGCCGACTTTGGTTTCACGCTGTCAACGGATTCCTTTTTATCGCTTAGATGCACAGTCTTTAGCTGTTGTACTTACGCAAACAGGTCATCAGGGAATTTTACAAAATCAGGCAGTATTGAGCATAGCAGCTGGTAGTGCCGGAAATGCGATCGCATCTTATGAGCAATTACAAGCTATTCCCCCTGAATTACTCGAAGACTTGAAAAAAGCGCCTAAATCTTATCGTAACGCCTTGGAGTTAGCCAAGAAAATTGATCAGGATTTAGATACAGAGGCACAATTGTGGTTAGTTGATTATCTTCAGCAGTTTTACTGGCAGCAGTGGCATCAAGCTAGTATCATAAAACAGCTAGAGCAAGCTCGTAAATACTTACTTGTTTATGCTCAACCACGTCTAGTTTGGGAATGTCTGCTTTTATCTGTGTATCAAAAATCTAATTCTATTTATAAGGATGTTTGAAGCTTTTCTTCCCTATTGCGGCGTAAAATTAAGTCGTAAGATAGTGTGTACCTGACCAGAGAAGAACTTAAGCTTGGCGTATAAGTTTCGGGAAATAGTGATGAATAAGGAAACAGTTCCTAGTCAAGCTGAAAAGTCTAATCCAGAAGGAGATGCAGCACAATTAAGTCCAGAGGTACTGGACAAAATCAAACATCCTGCCAGAATAGACGATGTTATTCGGGAGCAATCACCAGAAGAACGTAAAAGTAACCCAGCTTTAGTACCGGAAATGATTGATGATCCAACTGAGCAATGATTGGGTTTGTGAAAGAGTAATCATAAAGTTCAGATTCCCGACTTCTTGAAGAAGTCGGGAATCTTGTTAGAAATCTATTACTATCCAATATTATGCAGTTGTTCCTGATATATTTCCGGGGTGTTGATATCTAATAGTACAGCCGGATTATCAAATTTAACTTGATGAATTACTGGATAAAATTCTTTGATAATTTGGCGTAAACCTAAGCTTTCTTCACGGATATTTTGTAAGTGCGATCGCATCCCATTACTGAATAACAACGGATGTCCCATTTTACCTTCATAGCTGGGTGCAGTAATCATTGCTGAATTGTCTTGGTGTGCTAGGATTAATCGCTGGTAAATCTCTAATTCTCTGGGTTGATCAACTGCGGAAATTGCTAATATTTCAAAGTTTGGTGGAATATGTTGCAACCCTGTGAGCAGAGAAGTTGTTTTACCAACATTGGCATGAGGATTAATTACAGCGAAACTGCCATCAGGACAATCTTTTTGTTTATTGCTGTTGTGTGAACCTAACACAACTACAGGGGTAAAATCTACACTTAACCACTGTTCTAATTGATAAGTTAATAAGGTTTCACCTTCATCCCAAGGGAGTGAAGTTTTGCAAGTACCCATCCGAGTAGATTTACCAGCTGCCAGAACAATAGTAAAGTTGCTACTCAGATCCCCGACTTCTTCAAGAAGTCGGGGATC
>JBGTMK010000201.1:0-3969 GCA_041743605.1 Nostoc sp. | reverse complement strand
GGGCGATAGGTGGAGGTTGCCTCTTACCTGGATTTAAGAAGCTTTTAGAAAAGAACGGTTTCAAAATTCTGGATAATCCAGTGGAAGCTAATGTTTTTGGGCTTCTAGAAATGGCAAAAACCATTACGAGCAAGAATTCACCAAACACATCTGGGAAGTAAAGTTATAACAATGACAGATAAACAAGACTTAGCTCCGGTAAAAATTCGGCTCAAAGATAACTACCGAGAACGCATATTTGCAGAGTCCCAACAACTAGGTAAAAGTTACCTGGAGACGCTTTACTTTATCATTGATTGCTATTTTGTTTTCATAAAGGGTGGATTACCCGTACAACAAGTAGTTTTTACACCGATTAATACTGAGTCAAACAAACAAGATCAGCCGAATCCCCAGCCATATCCAGACCCAAAACCAGAAGATCCTGATGGCGAAACATTCAGTCTTGATTTTGATTTGTAACCGTCAGATGAAGTTGGCAATAGTAATTCCCAACCCGTGGGGGTAATTATGTCAAAAAAGTTTGAAATCTAGCTCTTGTGTAATTATTTTAGTACATAATTACTATATAAGATGAGTTGATGTCAGCGATTTTACCAAACAGTAGATTTTTATTCTGGATTTCTATAAAAAAATAATGCCAGTACTAACAAGTAACCCTGTATGTACTAGCATTATTTAGTTAATTGGGTCTAGAACGGAGGTTCTTGATCTAGGTCTTCATCTGTCGAAGTAACGTTATCTTCGAGTAGTTCTTTGGCAAAATCGGGAGTTTCAGGCGAGTGAGGGGTTTTACTAACCTGGATGAGTTCGTTGATAGGTTGTGCTGACATAAAGTTTCTGATTACGAATGTGGCAATCTTTTCTTTGTAATCACCCCTGTTATCAACTAGCAAATCGAGATATCCTTCTGCTGTGCCGTGTACGCCTTCCCCCTGTTCGTTAATAACGACGGCCGGTGCGCCCTTGGAACGGAATGGCATCTCGTCAGCAACTACTCCTTCCTTGGAACGGTAGTAGAATTCGGCGATTCCAAAGGCAATCAAGGAACCTTCTTTGTCGTGGGTAGTGTTCACTGACTTAAGATTGATAGTTGCAGTATTATGAATCATGTTCGTTTTATTTGTAGATTGATTAGATGGTTTATCGCCTACGATTTATAGTGCATAGGCGATTTGTAATTTCCTAGAAATTTGCGTTAGCTACAGTCTGTGTTTCGTTTGGTGCAGAAGTGGATGTAGATTCTTCCTTACGGGGTGAACCTAACAATTCAATGGCGTTAATTGTAATTACGGGTTTTTGCCGCATAGTGCCAGAATTTTTATCTGCCCAACGATCAAATCCAAACTCGCCAGTAATTGCAATTTGGGTTCCTTTACGAACGTAATTTCCAATCACTTCTGCTTGATTTCCCCAGGCGACTAAATCAAACCAAAGGGCTTGTTCACTTCTGTAGGGTGGTCTTACTGCAATAGACATTGAAGCCTTAACTGCGCCAGACTCGAAATATTTGAGTTCTGGTTCTTGTCCGCATCTGCCAACCAGCATGACTTTGTTGATATAGTTCATAACGCGAGGATTTATATATTTCTCTTATTGCTGCGTCAGCATTAGTTCTTTCAGGATTTATTGTTTTGACGAGTTGTTTTATTTAAACCACATTCTTTTTTATTCATACTTATGAGTTATTTTTTGTCCTTGTTTATCGTAAAATTGTGGTTTTTACTAGAGAACGACAAGTTACCCTGTGCTATGGTGGTATCGCAATTAATGTGGTCTGTATCTAAAAATTATAAGTAATGACTTATGCCTGAATATCTTCTCCTGAAGCGAGTAAGTATTTGTAAGCTGATGCTTTTGGCTTTGATGTGGATACAGTCGGATGAGGATAGCCAAAACCAGCTGACTTCTGACTACTCATCTTCTTTGCGGGTAGAAAATCTTACCTGGTTAGGAGAAACATCTGTTGGAGAAGATGTAGAGCATTTTTGTGATGTTTCAAATACAACTAGGATAGGCGTTTGGGGAGAAATTCTAGAACTAAAGTTAGTAGATTTAATTGCTGATTTACCGACTTGTTTGCACGATGCGTCATGGTTTGCCCTACTGGCAACTACCATGATGCTAGTGGATAAGGAATTAGACCGAGTATGCGTGCATCCACAAGATGAGTATTTTGCCCGGACTATCGCGCTTGAGAGTTTAGCAGATTTGGGTGATTCTTACTTAGCCAAAGGCCATCCTTATTTAGATTTTCCTCTATCGTTAGAAGATGCTAAGTCGTTACTACCAGCTAATAGAAAGCAAGAGCTAGAAATAAAGCTAGAGAAATTTATTGTTGATACTTATGAAGACGATTTTGATGATCAATCTCCAGAGATTAGTGAGTTTTCACCCATCTATTTACAAGAGATTTTAAAAGAGTTTTTTACTGAATCTGATTGGCAGGGTGATATCAATCAAGAGGCTGTTGCCGAACTGCAAGAGAAGTACGGTTCACAGTATTCAGAAGGTGCGTTTTCTGTTAAAACTGAGGGACAGGAACGTTGGGGGAAAACGCTTGTTTTTCTGAAACAGTTTATAGGTCTGGATTCCAGTTTTATCGAAAGCCAGAGCGATTTATTCCTTGATAATGAATCTCAGACGGCTGATTTACCTGATTACTTCTGTATCGAGTCTCATTTAGAACGTTGGCAAGACCGAACAGTTGTTTTATCACGGTTGGTTCATACTTTGGTTTATTTCATGCTGGTAGGACAAAATTATCATCCCAGTCATCTGCAAGATTTGATGGCTATTCCAGCTTCTTCGCGGGCGATATCCAGCTTACAAGCTTGTTTGGGTGTAGCTGCTTACAGAAGTGGTTTTTATATGGCTGCTTATAATATTCCTGAATCAGAAGCTGGGCGCAACTGGCTTTTAGAAAAAGCTTTCCCTAGTCTGCGTGATTTTTATCAAACAGGTCGGTTGAGTGGGAAGCAATAATTAATATTTTATTGTTAGTTGAAAAATACAAATTTATATTTATGAAAAACTACTTATTTATAGGATTGTTACTCTTACTCGTTGGATGTTCATCTCCAGAAAAAGAAGATAAAGTCTCGGCTATAGAATCAAATTCTTTACCTACCCCATCATTATCCTCAGCTAATGTTAATAATGCTACGCCATCGCTAAATCCAGAAGCGTTGCCTGATTTATCGAATAAAGAGAAGCTTGGAGAAGTTAATGCAGAAAACGATTTAATTGACTTATTTTATTTTGATGGTAATGGTGTGAAAGTGAGTTTGACTATAGCAGCTGATAAAGGTTGTTTTGTCTACGTGCGGCGTAGTACTCCAGACCGAGTTGGTGAGGTTGAAATTGAGTCACTACGGCGCGAGAAGTTGGGTCTGTGGCGTTCGTATAACACTCAGCGACTTCTAACTCAACCTGCTGGCAATAAACTAAAGGTTTATTCATCAAGTGAGGAACTTTCTTCTACTTATGAAAATCCTGCCATATCACAAGAAATGCTTGTGGCAGTGAAAGAATTGAAAGAGCGTGAAAAATCGTTTAAATTACTTTTACGTCAGGACTTGAGAGCGAGTGATTCAGCAAGACGAATTTATGTCAATCAGTGTCAGAAATTAGGTAATTTTTATTATAAAGAAGAACTACCTCCTCTCACAGAAAAGGAGAGGAAGGACTTTGAAAAGAGTGTTGAAAAAAGGACTGAAAATTAATTATGAGAATAGTGATAATTGCTCCATCTGAATATTACTTTCAGTTGTAGTTGCTTTAACAGGGTGTTTGTTCTTATTCGACGACCTTTTACCCCAACCTTCTTTCACCGCGTGTTTGACTATACGGGAACGGATATCAGCAGCTAGGGTTTCATAATCAGAGCGGATTTTGTCATACTGAATTGGGGTTGTACCAATTTTCTCCCACAGTTTATCGTATTTGAAATTCTCAAAAGGTCTGTGC
>JBGTMK010000200.1:0-2998 GCA_041743605.1 Nostoc sp. | reverse complement strand
ACAAGTCGTCTGTGATAGCATATATAGAAATTATTTCGTTTAGCATATAGCCCTCCTAATTTTCTCTTCTTGGAGGGCATTTTATTGCTTAACTGTCGCAAAACGATCGCCCATCAGAGTAACTAGCAACTTGGGTTACTACATTACTCACTCTGCCGTAATCTCCTTTCTAGAACGGATGCACCCAAAGTCATACCCATTACCAAAACATAGTAGATTAACCCTGCAAATAGCAGTGGTTCAAAATAAATATATTTGTTCGCACCGACGATTTGGGCGCTACGTAATATTTCCACTACCCCAATTGTTGACACCAATGCAGAATCTTTGAGCAATCCGATAGTTTCATTTACCAATGCGGGAAGAATGTTCTTCAATGCTTGGGGCAAAATCACATCCCACATCATCAACCAATAGGGAACACCCATAGATATCGCCGCTTCACTTTGCCCTTTATCCACCGCCTGAATCCCACCCCTGATGGTTTCCGACATATAAGCGCCAGAATTCAAGGTAAAAGTTAGCACCCCAGCCTCCAATGCGGAAATGTCATAGCCTGTAAGCTGCGGTGTTGCGTAATAAACTAATGCCAACTGTAATAACAAAGGTGTACCTCGAAAAACAGAGGTGTAGGCATTCGCAACCCAGGTAAGCGGTTTGATACCGATAATTTTTAATAGAGAGAGTATTGTTCCCCAGATTAACCCCAAGGTTACAGATAAGAGGGTAAACAACAAAGTTAAAGGGATTCCCCGCAGAATAAAGGGAATGTCTGGAAGAATTCTGGTGAAATCGAGATTCAATCCGCCTTTGGCAGGAGTTGAAGATGCAGGATTGGCGGTGGTGTTCTCTGAAAACCACTTGGCGACAAGTTTATTTAATGTGCCATTGTCCTTCATTTCTTGAAGGACTTTGTTAAACGGTTCTACTAAAGACGAACCTTTAGGAAAAGCGATCGCTGATCCACTTGCCTCCTCTGAAGGAATAGTATTAAATTCTAAATCTGGGTTAGCTTGGGCGAATCCCTTAGCAACAGTATCCTCAACAATTGCGGCATCAATTCGCCCAGATTTGATTTCCTGAACTACTTCCGGCACTCTGTTGAGTTGCTTTAGCTGAATACCCGCAACTTTTTGAGCAATTTTCTGAGCATTTTGTTCTTGTATCGTTCCTAGTTGTACCCCAAGCTTTTTTCCTGATAAGTCTTGGGGTTGCTTTAAGTTGCTACCCTTAGAAGCGACAATCGTATCTTTAGCTTCGTAATAAATAATTGAAAAATCAATATTTTTCTGACGTTCTGGAGTTGGAGTCATCCCAGCCATTGCAAAGTCAGCCCGATTTGCTTGGAGTGCAGGGATTAATCCATTAAAATCGGATTCCATTATCTGAAGTTTAAACCCTAGTTTTTCAGCAAGGGTCTTGGCAATATCTATATCAAAGCCAACGATTTGGCTTAGGCGTAGCCCGTCGTAGACATCGCCTCCTTTCGTATCATAAAACTCATAAGGAGGATAATCGGGGGAAGTAATCATCGTCAGTGTGTCTTTGCCTAAAGGTGAGGTAGCCTTTAGAAAATTATTATGTCCGATGATGATGGTGATTACTACTGCTATAACTAGTATCGTTGATAGCCATAGTTTTTTTTTTCTTCATTAACTTGATAATTATATTTAAATTCTGCAACTTAAATGTGTAAGATATTGGGGAATTGAGGGTGAAATTTAAACGCAAAGGGACGCGGAGGGAAGCGCGGAGGTACGCGGAGGATTTTATACTAATTACTGGAGTGTTCTAATTAGAGACTGTCAAATTCTTATTTTGGTCGTCTCCAGTAGCTTGACGCTGGCATAAATAGCATCAATATAAGGTGTGGGAATTTGAGTGAGTTTTCCCAATTCTGCGACTGCGCCAACAATAGCATCTATCTCTGTGGAGCGTCCGGCTTCAATATCTTGTAGCATTGAGGTTTTGTGAGCGCCAACCTTTTCGGCCCCGTTAATTCGCTGTTCTAAACTAATGCCAAACTTAATACCCAAATTTTCTGCGATCGCTTGGGTTTCTGTCATCATTTGCCGCGCTAGTTCACGGGTGAGGGGATAGCGGCAAATATCCTCTAGAGTAGCACCAGTCAGGGCACTGATGGGAT
Source organism: Nostoc sp. (assembly GCA_041743605.1). Lineage (GTDB taxonomy): Bacteria > Cyanobacteriota > Cyanobacteriia > Cyanobacteriales > Nostocaceae > Nostoc. The sequence continues at coordinate 852 of JBGTMK010000200.1, read as the reverse complement.
TAAATGCCACATTTCCCCACAACTTGATCCAAATTTCCGTGCGAATTTGATTGCGGATTGGTGCTTTAAATCCTGCCTGTTTTAAAGTCTGTGCTAATATTTCGATGCGTTCTGTTTTAGTGCCGTCGATTTCACCAAGAGTAAAGCGATCGCCTTCAATATGTTTAATTACACCTGGTTCAATTATCTCAGTTGCCGGGTAAACCACACAACCAATAGCACGTTCAGCACCAATACTAGCTTCAATTATCCCATCTGGGTCAACAGATTGAATCCGCGTACCTTCATACTCACCGCCATGCTGACGAAAGTACCACCAAGGAACGCCATTTTGGGCTGTCACTACCATTGTGTGAGCATTGTAGAGTGCAGGGAGAAAAGGTGCGATCGCAGGAACACTGTGAGCCTTGACAGTTAAAATTATTACATCTTGTAGCCCCGGTGACTGAATATCACTAGTTGCCAGAGACGGAGTAGCAATTTGAAAAGAACCGTCTGACATGATCAACTTCAGCCCATTTTTTTGAATTGCTTCCAAATGAGAACCACGAGCAATCAGCGTCACTTCTTCACCCGCCAGTGCCAGTTTTGCCCCTAAATATCCACCAATTGCACCTGCGCCAACAATACAGATTTTCATTTTTCCAAAAGAATATGAGTTGTGGAGAACGGTATCTCGTTCAGTTCCAAAAAGGATTCACAAGTATTACTTTTTACTTAAGTAAGTCGGCGAGAAAAAACTATACTACATTAAGTAATGTAAAATTTAATTAGCTTGTAGTAAGGGCTTTAGCCCTTAAGAGAGGACTAAAGTCCCCACTACAAACCTTGAATTATTCACGCCATTCTACT
>JBGTMK010000199.1:0-15291 GCA_041743605.1 Nostoc sp. | reverse complement strand
TTATCATATTGCAATTCATCAAAATCCCTATTAGGTTTTGAAACTTAAAATAGAGGCTTTTATATAGATATTCATCAAATTGCAATTCATCAAAATCCCTATTAGGGATTGAAACTATCCTACTTGTGTCAATGTTTCTTTGTTTCCTTATTGCAATTCATCAAAATCCCTATTAGGGATTGAAACTCCGCAACTGCAACTGAATTGATATGCGGGGGAAATTCCATATTGCAATTCATCAAAATCCCTATTAGGGATTGAAACTAGTATAGGAAAGGCAGTAAACCTCAAAGTCTCTCTCCTAAAAGGAGAGAGGTTTGGAGAGAGGTCAAAGTCAATAAGGTTCGGATAAGGTTTTTTGATGACACACCCTAAATCGCAAAGACGCGATAAATCGCCATATTTACAATAATCAGTCCTTTGTAGAGACGGCGATTTATCGTAAATTAAAGGGTTTAAGACCCCTACATCGGTTATATGTAGCACCCATTTGAGTCGGGGTTTAAATCCCCGTCTGAAATGTCTTTAATTTTGAATTTTGAATTTTGAATTTTGAATTGTTAACGCGTCTCTTGCCTTAACCGAGCGATCGCGGTATATTCCTTTCAAACAAAGAAATGCAAAAATGAAAGGGTGGGCTGCTGCCCACCCTAAACCATTATTTACTTAGCAATACTTTAAACAGGTGCTTCAGTAGCAGACTTACCAACAAGCATTGCGGTATTTTCGTCGCTTTCAAGAATACCGAATTCAATCAACAACTCTTCTAACTCTTCCATCTCAATTGGGGTGGGGACAGTAAGGTTCTTGTTGTCGATAATCTTAGTAGCCAATGTCCGATATTCGTTGCTTTGATTGCTGTCAGGAGCGTACTCGTTAACAGTCATCCGACGCAATTCAGCGTGTTGTACAATATTGTCACGAGGTACGTAGTGAATCATTTGGGTATTCAAACGTTTTGCCAAGGTTTCGATTAAATCGATTTCCCGGTCAACGTTACGGCTGTTACAAATCAGACCACCCAAACGCACACCGCCAGTGTGAGCATATTTGAGAACACCACGAGCAATATTGTTAGCTGCATACATCGCCATCATTTCACCAGAGGTAACGATGTAGATTTCTTGTGCCTTACCTTCACGGATAGGCATAGCGAAACCACCGCACACAACGTCACCCAAAACGTCGTAACTTACAAAATCAACATCTTTGTAAGCACCGTTTTCTTCTAAGAAGTTGATAGCGGTGATAATACCACGACCAGCGCAACCCACACCAGGTTCAGGGCCACCAGACTCCACACAAAGTACATCGCGGAAACCGGTCAGCATTACTTCTTCGAGTTCAATATCTTCTACAGCGCCACGTTCAGCAGCCAATTGAAGAACACTTGTTTGAGCTTTACTGTGTAGCATCAAACGAGTAGAGTCAGCTTTAGGATCGCAACCGACAATCAGAATGCGTTGACCCATTTCAGCCATTGCTGCTAGGGTGTTTTGAGAAGTGGTAGATTTACCAATACCGCCTTTACCATAGAAAGCTATTTGTCTAATCTTTTGCTCAGTCATGGTTGTGTTTCCTACAATGATTTAGTTAATGGGTCGTAAGCTTGATGTGAAATTTTCACCCTTGGCGTCCTAGGGAAGTAGAGCCTGTTGGCGTATATGCATAGCAACTTGTCGCTAAACATCACATCCTGCCAAAAACACTTAAAATCAGAACATATTTACCCACGAAACGATGGCTTAAGGGATAGAGAAATCTCTATTTCCTAATAACGAAGCCTTTAAAACTATGACTTCAGCATTATCAAGCTGTTGTAACCAATCCCAAATGGTTGCTCAAGCCTCAAGAGTGGTTGCAGCAGGAATTCAAATGAACGCAGATTTGTTCCCTGAACCACACAACCAACCAAATTGCAATCCACTCTTAAATGGTCGCTACAACTTTTCTGATTTTGCTGATCTCAAGTCGCCAAGAACATCCATAACGCTTCTCGTTTCGTGATTAACAAGATAAATTCCAACCCAAAAAAGCAGTTACAGGTGCAGTAATATAAATACCTGCACAGGCAACCTCTAACACTCTGGCTTAGACAATATCTTGATGACTTTTAACAGTATGGTTACAGCTATTTACCTGAAAATAGCTGTAAATTCCTGAAAATTGTGGAACGACACCATTCTGCTTGGAATTTTCGTTCCAAAAGTCAGCAAATGCTTCAACTTAGTTTGCGGTTGAAAATGTTTGCTCCCGCAATATTAAGTTAGTAAATATTCTGTATTTCTATGGATTTGTCAGGCTGTACTAAGAGTCTTTCTTCCCAGACTCCAAGAGTAATTGCCTTCTGTAGGTAATGCTCTAGCTAGGTTAGCCAACTCTTATTGGCTCATACCCAAATAAATTTCGATTGACTTCAAGTTGTTACAAAGGCTACTATCCTACTCAATCTAATTTTAGATTTTCGTCAAAAAAAGATGTAGCTAATTGAAGTGGACTTACCAGAGCAAAAAAACTTTTTTGAGCTTGCCTCAAACTTGTCTTGAAGTCTTTTTGTGCTTTTAACTTGTTTGATTCCTATAAAAACCATAACATACATCTCACTAATTTATTTGGCGAATTTCAAATTATTTATCTATTTAATAGAACATTATCCTTGGAATCTTTAATAGCTATAAGTTACGGGTTCACAGGTTGTCATTTAGTAAAATTATTTCTCATAGCTAATTTGTGCAGTTAGATACTTTTGGGTATTTAATAAAAGCATTTAAATTACTTTTAAATGCTTACGGGCATATATATTTCTAGCTTTATGGTAATTGTTGGATTGTCGAATCTTGGCTTTTTTCTTTATGGTGCTGAACTTTTTGGAATTTTTGCGATTAGCGCGGTTTAAAGCTTTCTCGGATTTGCGGTAAAACTTAGGTGCAGTTTCTACATTACCTTTACATAGTTTGTAAAAAATCGAGTCTCGCCGCATGAAAAATTCCCATTTTACTTAGAAACAACTACTACTAGAGACAGACAAACCACGAGGGTTAATATTTGGGACTTCAGCTACTAAAGATACATTGCCGTTTTTATCGATAATCCAGCCTTGCGCCTCGACTATTTTAGGTGGGGGAGATGGCAGAATTTCATTAATCACATTACTATTTTGATCAGTATTTATTGCATCTAATGTTATCCATCGTGCTGTAGATACTTCACCTTGGAATGGTTCTATTGGACTGCGGGCAATTCCTCCCCGTCCTGTTACGGTGAAGGAACTACGTCTAGCAGAACTACCGGGGTTACAACTAGAGACAATTTGTTGTGACGCATCCGTTAAATTGTCAGGTAATTGTACCAAACCGCGACTAGGGTCTACATCAGGTGTATTAACTGTGACTGTACCTGTTAAGCCAAACTGAGAACTAGCATCAATATCATTGGTGTTATTTAGCGGTGTTGATGGGCGTTGTGCTAGACCAAAAATACTCTGAGCATTAATGTTAATATTGCCACCTTTTCCTTGAAAAGCATTGGCGACAATATCATTATTTTGATTGGAAGAAGCAACAACAAAGCCGTCAGGTGCGTCAATAGTGACGTTACCTCCACTAGCATTATTGAAAGCTTGGGCAGAAATCAGACTTTGATTTTGCAAGAATAACAATTCTACGTTTTCTAATTTGATATTTGCACCTTCACCAGCATTGGTTTCTGCGGTGAGTTTTCCTTGGTTGAGGCGAATTGTGTTGGCATTTGCAGTTAAGTTCCCCGCTGCACCTGTACCTGTGGCGCTGACGGTGACTTCTCCTCCCTCACGGACATTCAAAATTGGTGTGTTGACAAATAAACTTCCAGCTCTACCGCTTCCTTGAGCTTCGGAAAATAAGGTACTGGGTATTTCTTCAGCGCCAATGGTTCCAGTACCAATCACATCTACAGACTCGGTAGCATTGACAGTCAAAGTTCCGCCTGAACCATCACTAAATGAGCCAGCCCTGACTTCCCCCCCATTGCGAATTAGCAATTGTCTCACGTTTATATTGGCAATACCTCCCTGAGCGGAACCAAAGTTGTCTGCTGAGATTCTGGCTCCATTTTCAACAGTCAGGGTATTAGTGGTAATGTTTAACTCTCCAGCATCGCGGGTAGCTCCTGGTTCAGCGGAAACGAGAATGTTACTTCTGCTAGAATCATCTGCGATCGCAGCTGTTCCACTCACTAAAATAGAATCAGTAGCATTAATAGTTAAAATTCCCCCTTTTCCACCACTGCGTGCTGACGTGGAAATCTGCGCCCCACCCAAAACATTTAACTTTTGAGTATTAATAATTAAATTGCCACCATCACCTGTAGCACCCTCTTCAACTTGAGCAAATAAACCACTACCGATTAAATCATCTGGGGTTCTTCCGTTAACAGTTATAGACTCAGATGCTATAACTCTCAATTCCCCAGCATTACCTCCAGCAAAAGTAGCTGCTGAAATCTGGGCGCCTCCTTGAACTAGCAGATTTGCAGTCTCAATGGTTAATACTCCACCATTACCTGTAGCTCCTGATGCTACTGTGGCAAATAATCCACTGATTTTATTAAAAACAGGTGAGTACCCTGTAAGTTCAATAGAATCGAAAGCTTTGACCGATAAATCTATACCTTTACCTGTACCATAGGTAGCAGTTGAAACCTGTGCCCCTCCTTGCACAATTAAACGTGGAGTTTCAATTGTCAGAGTCTTTCCTTCACCTGTAACGTCCCCACCAACTTCATTAAAAATACCTGTTTGGAAAAAATCTTCTGTCGTCCCAATTAACTCTAATTGTTCTGAAGCACGGATGTTGAAATTAGCTGCTTGTCCATCAAAACCAGCTTGAGAACTCACTTGACTACCTTCAGTAATAGTAATGCGTCTTCCCTGCATCTGAATATCAGCACCAAGGAAATCACTAGAACCAACAAAGGCTGCTTGAGATAAGCTGATGTCTTGAAAGTTCTGTACACCTTCATAACCGAAAACCCAACCTTTATCTGTAGGTGTAAGGTTGACAAAACTGTTACTGGAGACACTGCCTAACTCAATTCTTCCTCCTGGTGTTGTTAAAAAACCTTCATCTAAAGTTACTTCGCCACCAATTAATGCTAAAGTTTTAGTTGAGGGTACTTGCAGACCAACAAGATTGCCAGATAAGTCTAGTGCGATCGCTTGATTAATAATTTTTCCTGGTACTTCTCCAAAACCTAAGCCCACAGGCACATTGATAGTTAGTAGAGGGTTAACCTGGGTTGGTGTAGCTAAAAATTCCGAGTCATCAGCAAATTTAATTCTATTGGCTGTAGTCGCAATAAATGATCCACCAACATTGAGAGTAGCGTTATAGCCAAAAACAATTCCATTCGGGTTTATTAAGAATAAGTTCGCTGTATCATTGGTACGGATTAATCCATCAAGGATAGATTGAGATTGGCCTGTAACACGGCTAATAATATTCTGTATATTTGCGGGGTTTTGAAAATGTGCAATGCCATTTGTAGGAATGGAAAATTCCTCAAAGCTATGAAATAGATTGTTGCCAACCGTCGTACCACCTGTAATTTCACAATTTGTGCAATTTAGTGGAACGATGGAGTTATTCAGCAAAGTTTGATCTGGAACTATCTGCGCTGTAGTTGGTGTAGAGGTTAGTAAATAAAATATAAAACCCCAATTGAGTAGAGAGAATTTAGCAACAAAATTTTCCATAAGATATAAAATGAAATTTTTGCATAATTGATTTTGTATTTAATTGGTTTTAAACTTTTTATGTAAAAATAACAGCCAGAAATATCATTAGGGGATTCTGACTGTTCGGTTTATTGATATTTACTTTACTTAGTGATGATTTGATTGGGATTAAACTTACACTTTAGCAGGTAAAGTGTACCAAAGGCTGCTAAAGCTAATAGACTAGATATTGCATTACTCTTTTCAGGGACTGCTTGAGGATTAATAACTCCCTGTTTAACGATATAACTTTGATTAATCATGCTGTTAGAAATGTCATCTACAAGCAGATTTAGAGCGGGATTGGGAGGACGGACACCATCTAGCAAATTATTATTTAATATATATGTCAAATCATTGACAGCTTTATCGAGGTCGATAGGATCGGGCAGAGGTGCAAAAGTTTTACCAGGGTTTTCTGGATCTAAAATAAAATTGATGTAGGGTAAAGTAACTCCATATTCTTCAAAAATACTATATCGAATGTAGTTTCTAGTATCTGAACCTACAATCAACTCCGCCAACAAATCTCCAACAGAAAATTTTGTTTCTAGTTTTTCAAATGGAATTTCCAAAATAGGATGACCATCTGCATCATAATCACTGGGGCTTAAGAAACTTTCGATAATAGGAAGCTTGCCAGATCCACGCTCATAGTCTGTAATTGCACTTTTAAAAAGACCAATTTTGCCTTCATCAACAGGTAGATCATCTGGTGCCGTATCAACTATTATATTTCCTGATTCATCTGTATCAAATAGTTTGAATTGATAAATTATTGAAGTTTCATCAATGCCCATTCCACTATGTTGATGACCAGAGCTTCTTTGAGCTGCTGCTGGTTGCATAAACGCTGATGTCACAATCATGCTAGCCGTTGTTAAAGCCATGATTAATTTCATTAGTTTATCTCCAAGAGTGATGTGAATTAAATTTATTGTTTGGTGGTTAAAATGCTAATTAAGACAGGATTAAATCTATCAAAATTAATTACATTAGATATTCTTTTGTGTTAAGTAATTCAGTCACAATTAAACCATATAACGCCGTATTTATACTATACTTACATGATTTTTTTATAAAAGTTTACAGCTAATTATGAAGATTTATGCTCTTTCTTGGGTGCAGACGTATCCACGCTTTTCACACACAGATAATTTTGTTATAAAAAGGGTTCAGCAAAAGCCCTAATATCAACCGCTTACAAATCTGCAATTAACCTCGCTTTCCTGAGCAAGAATTTCAGGACTGTCTCTTCGCGGGAAATAATATCAGCCCTTCCCTGCATTCCCGGTTGAATAGTACACTGATGGTTGCTCTTACCTAAGAACAAGCTTTCTGGGAGTATAGTCACTTCGTAGAAAGAACTCGCGCCACTCTGCATAGAAATAGAAGCATTGGCCACTGTGGACACATTGCCTTGAGATTTGATCGTATCTTCAGAAATTTGACTGACAACACCTTTAAGAGTACCGTAGTCGGGATAGGGACAGGCAGAAACCCGCATTTGTACTTTTTGACCTTTTGCCAACTTACTAACATCATCAGGGGAGACGGCGGCCTTAATTACTAAGGGAGCATTGCTAGGGACAATTTGAGCAATTTCCTCACCCAAACGTACCGATTGACCGGAGTTTCGGAGATTTAGTTGAGAGAGAATCCCGTCTTCGGTGACTAGAATCTTAGTTTGGCTAAGATCGCTTTCTACTTGTTGTAGTTCCCTGGTGTCACGCTGGATCTGATTTTTCATTTGAATCCTTTGCTGGAATAAAGCTTCCCATTCTCGATTGAGGATGGCGAGAGTGGCTTGACCGCTAGCACTTTCTTGGGCAATAGTCTCTTTAGCGATCGCAACTTCAGCATTACTGGGATTGAGAGCAGCTTGAGCGCGTTGCAATTTTGCTCGCACTGCTGCTACAGCTTGTTCTTGCTGGGCAATAATTTGCTGTTGCGCTTCAACATTAGCCCGTCGCACCTCAACCGCTTGTTTTTGCTGGACGACATCTAACTGCACTTCCTCTAATTGATTCAGAGATAAAGCTCCCGCTTGAACCACCTTTTGATAGCGATCGCGTTTGGCTTGAGCTGCGCTCATCGCCGCCTCTGTTGACTGGAGGTTAGCATGAGATGAACGCAAATCCACCTGTGCTTGATACCATTCATTTTGCGCTCTTTTTAAGTTCGCCTCGGCTTCTTCTACTTCCGCTTTGACAGTAATTTGCTGATCTCGATAATTGCGTTGGGCGCGATTGAGTGAAGCTTGAGCCGAAGTCACCACACGGTTTTTCCGCTCGGTTTCCGCTTTAATTTGACGATTCAAAGCTTGAACTTGGGCATCGATTTGCAGTAGTTGTAGTTGCGTCTGCTGGATGTTGCTTTGCAGTTGGCTTTTTTGAGTTTGCAGACGGGAATCATCAATAGTAGCTAGTACGTCTCCCTTTTTCACTGCTTGATTTTCTTTAAAAAAGACGTTTGTTACCTGACCTTCCGTGGCTGCTTGTACGAGCCGTAATTCTCCCGTAGGGCGGACACTCGCCTGTCCTTTAACGGTGACTTTATATTCGATCAGAGAAGATAGTGCGATCGCTCCCCCAACACCAGCGACGAGTACCAAACTGCCTAATCTCGCCCAATTACCAATCGGCGGGAGAAATTCATTGCTTTCAACTGGGGGCAGAGAGTCTGCGTTAATTTGGTTAAGCATGACAGTTTTTTTGGGTAAAGATTAGCGAATGCTAGTGATCTGCCCCATTAGTTCTGAAGGGTTATAAAAGTTTGTAGTAAGGACTTTAGTCCTGGATTTTTAAGCACTGAAGTGCTTACTACAAACCCTGCAAAATTAATGCGACAGACCACTAGTTAAGGAACTTCCATTCAGATGAAAGTTGGCAAGATTTTTGGCGAAACCATTGACTTTCGATACATCAACACCGTCGAGAAAGTCTAAATGCTCGCCAGGTTGATGACACAGAACTTCTGGAGAACCTTGAATTTTCAGTTGTCCTTTTTCCAGCATGACAATCCAATCAGCTTGCTGGATGACTTTAGGGCGGTGGCTAATCAAAATAGTGGTTTGACCTTGGCGGTGAGTAAGCAACTGGTTTAACACTTCGGCTTCACTAACTGGGTCGAGAGCGCCGGTAGATTCATCTAAAATCAGCACTGGCGGGTTATTAACAATGGCTCTGGCAATAGCTAATCTCTGCCGTTGTCCACCAGAAAGATTAGCACCAAATTCTCCTAAGACCGTTTGATATTTGTCGGGGAGGTTGCTAATAAACTCATCAGCCCCAGCAATCTGGCAAGCTTGCACAATCTGCTCCAAGGTAATGTGAGGCGAACCTAAACGAAAATTTTCCATAATCGACCGACTCCAAAAGTGCGCGTCTTGAGGAACTAGAACCACTTGTTGGCGGAAGCAATCTAGAGAAAGGTCTTCTACGTTATAAATACCAAAGCGAATATTGCCAGACTGGAGCTGATATAAACCTGCAATCAATTTAGCCAGAGTGCTTTTACCGCAGCCAGATTTACCGATTAGGGCAATCACCTTGCCACCAGGAATAGTTAGAGAGAAATCTTGCAGCAGTTCAACTCTGCCCGAATGATGGAAGTTGAGATTGGTACAAGTGATGTCTGCGTTGCTCTGAATTTTTGCCCAAGGCTTTTGGCTATTATCTAAAGTTTCTGGGGTAGCGTCAATGACTTCGGTGAGGCGTTGGGTAGCAGTTTTGGCACGAGTGAATTCATCAACAAAGTTGATAGTGGTTTCAATAAAGCTAGTAAAGTTGCCATTCATGCTATTAAATGCCAGAAGCATCCCAATAGATAATTCCTGACTAATCACTAGAGTGCTGCCAAACCAGAGCAAAGCGATGCTACCGATGCTGGATACTAAGTTTGAGAAGATGCCGTTGACAATACCAATTTGAATAGTACGGAAGGTAAGGTTAGCAAGGCGACTAAATCGACTCTGAAATTCTTCCCAGAATTGCGGGGCTGCGGCAGTAGTTTTTAGGGTAATAGCACCTTTGAAAGTTTCCACCAAAACACCTTGATTTTCGGCTGATAAGACCAAAACACTGCGAATTTTTTGCTGGAGGGTGGGTAAGAAAATTACTGTAGAGAGAGTCATTAAAAGAGCGATCGCACCAGCTAATACTGTGAGTTTTATACTGTAGAACAGCATTAAGCTTAAGGAAACTAAGGCAATAAACAACTGGCTGGGCAGATTCACAACAGCTTCAGAAATTAACTGGTTAATTTGTTGAATATCTTCTAAGCGACTGACAATTTCGCCACTGCGACGGGATTCATAGTAACTTAAAGGTAAGCGGAGAATTTGTCGTCCGAATTCAAAAATTAATCCTAGTTGTAGACGTTGTGCAAAGTGAGCGACGAGATTTGATTGTGCTAATCGCAGACTACTGCTAACTAGATGCATGACAATAACAGCAATGGCAACGCTAGTCAGAAGTTGGGTGTCTCCACGAACTAGCACGTCATCGGTGAGAATTTGCAACAGGAAGGGAGAGGCGAGGGAAAGTAAACCTAAAACCGAGTTGAGCAACAAGGTTTGAGCAAGAATGGCACGATAAGGCCAAACACGCCGCAGAAAGCGTCCCAAACCGCCAATTTTCTCTTGTTCATCTTCTTGAGGAAAAAAGCGGACTGGATCTGGTTCTAGAAGGAGCATTACCCCGTTTGTCCATCCTTCGAGAAGCCACTTTTTTTCCAGATAACGAATACCTGTACCGGGGTCAGCAACGACGTATTTATTGCCCCGCTTGCCGTACAAAACTACCCAATGATAACCTTTCCAGTGGATGATAGCTGGCAAGGGAATGTCTTTTTCGTTGAAAGTTTCTAGAGTTACTTTCACTGCCCTTGCGTTGAAACCAAGGGCTTCTGCTCCTTGTTTCAATCCTAAGAGGGTGCTTCCTTGCTGTCCAGTGCCTACAGCTTCCCGACATCGGCTGATGGTGAAGGTTTTGCCATAATGTTTAGCAATAGAAGCAAGACTTGCAGCACCACAGTCTTCTTCACTATGCTGTTGAATAAGCTGGAATTTCATTGTCAGTTATTGGGTAGTGTTGCATACTCGATTTGTCTCTGCACTGGGCTATTCAGCTTGGGAGGTTCTAGTCCTAATACCGAAGGAACACTCTCTGGTGCTGCTAGGCGCAGTAATTCATAACCAATACCTGCTAGTCCGGTCATCAGTCCTGGTGTCTCAACTTCCAAGGGAACGCCACAGAGCCAACCGTGTTTATTAATACTTTCGAGGATGATGGCGGCAAAGCGATCAACTTGAGTTTTCCATTGAGGATCGTCAAGGATCAGACTGGCTTGCAATAGCAGTTCTAGGTTGCCCAAATCTCCATGACAGAGGGAGTGATTGTCACCAAATCCATGAGCTATGGTGGTTTTTAGGGCTGTGTTAATTTCGGAACGGACTTTGCGATCGTCGAGGTGTGGAAGGCAACGTAAGCGAGCCAGCCCAATTCCCGGCGCGCCATGACACCACGCCGTCATACAAGTATTTTGGTTGTCATTTTTTTCGATGACTTGAGCCGTAAAATTGCGTAAATCTAGCCAGTTTCCCACTTCAGGGTCAAAAAGGCTACGCTCATACTCAATGGCAGCCAGAGCGGTGGTTTGAAAACGCTGTTCACCAGTTAATGATGCCAACTCTAACAACGCCCAAGCTATCCCCGCTACACCATGAGAAAACCCTGCCAACGGCGCTGTCGTTGATGTCTTCGTACTCCAAGCAACACCGTGCTTCATAGGTTGAGCGCAGCCGATGAGATGATCGCCACATTGGATTGCAGCAGCAAGGGTGCGATCAGATGGGGCACAGCGATACAGAGTAATTAAACTACCAATGCACCCAGCTGCACCGCTAATAAGATCAAATTGTTCGTCTTTTTCAATCAAATCAGGGAGACGCTGAACAATTTTTTCTGCCTCAGTCAGCAATGTTGGTTGATTCCACAGTGTACTCAGATGCGATAGGGTATAGATGATTCCTCCCCACCCATCAAAAGTACCAATGGATGAGATGAAGGATTGATTCTCCTCTACCTGGCGGCGGATTGTCGTCAATGCAGCTTTTGCTAGGTCAGTGTAGCGTTCTTCTGCGGTAACAGCACCCAAATAGGCGAGAAACAGTGTAACTCCTGATAATCCGTTATACAGATCCATGTTCAGTGCGGTGAGAAACCATGTTTCTTGAGGAGTTAGCTGCAAACCAATCCAAGTAGCATCCTGTTCACTACATAATGCCAGTGTCTCTAAGCGATCGCCAACCGCCTTTGCTGCTACCAGTAATTGCTCACGACTAGCTTGATGCTGCACTTCAGTAACAAGATAACTGGGCGATTGTGTTTGCTCTCCTACCGTTACCAATGTAGTTAGAGAAGCCCGAATAAACCACAGTTGTTGTGTCAAATCAGCTTCATTAAGTTGCTGAAGACGGCGCTGCACTAAAGCCATTCCTGATTCTGCAAAAAAATCGGCAATTCGCTCTCCAGAACTACTCCACAAATCCCGCGAATTAGGTCGAGTTGTGAACAAGGGAATATCACCTTGCCATAAATCATTGCGTTCAGCAGTGATAACTTTAGTTAAATGTGGTTCTTGTTCAATTCCTAGCCAGAGACGGTCAAATAAGCGATCGCGGTCTAAGGCATTACGTAACACGTCGGGATGAAAACTTTCAGATAATATTAAACTATAGGTATAGGTGGAACGAATAATAGCCCGCACTTTATCCTCAGCAAAGCGAGCTAAAGGGCCGTTTTCAGCCAGTAATTCGTCTCGGTGTGTCAAAAGCAACCGATAAATGTTAGTAAACCCAGTAATTAATGAATCTGTATATTCCAATACATTTATTTCTTGTCCATCCCAAGTTGGTCGATTCTGATCTCCTGACATCTCTATCCGCTTGCGCTTCAGAGACATTTCATCAGTTCCCTGTTTTTCCAAATAAAGAGCTTGATGAGGAGTGAGTTGACCTTGTACAGACCCCAAACCACTCAAGTCGATGCCTTCATACTCAGCATTTGCATAAATTCGCTGTGGCAATAATCCAATACTCAAAACTGAGTAAGCTATTTTTTGGTAAGCAAGTAGGTCTGATTTGACAAGATCGACTTTCTCAAAGTTAGGATGAAATAGAGCTTCTAGATCAATCAAAACGGGATGCTCACCTACTGCAATTAAGTTTTCACTGTGAAAATCAGCTGCTTCTAAGGCATAGAGCAACGCTAAGTAGCCACCCTGACGTTCATAAAAACGTTTTATCTCTGCTTTTGTGTTACATCCAGAGGCACTAACAAACTCAACCCAACCATAAGAATTGCGATCTAGAATCTTTAATGTTTGAAATGGCGGATGATTACCCCGCTCATTGAGCCAGGTTAGTAGCTCCTGAAAATGCACATCAACAGTTAAGGTTCTCGGTTTATAAACTATTTGCAACCCAGAGCTAAATTTAGCAATCAAAACAGAACGGCCACCCCGATGGCTATCCCCTGAACTGCCTTCCAACTCTACAAGTTGTCCTAGCTCATTCTCTGGACTGAAACTGTTGCGGATCTGACTCCAATCAGCACAAAGATGGCGAAGAAACTCTAAACTAAACTTCATCCAGTTATCAATACAAATCTTGATTTGGCGAGCTAAAACTGGATATTCTTGAAACAAGACCAAAGCTTTAGTGTTCTGTCTGAAACCCGCTATGAAGTTTTGAAATCGTTCTAGAGGCGTATCCCCATTTAACAATCCTTGCAGTCGCGCTACATTGATTTCCAGAATCATAGTCCGGTCTAACATCCCCAGCAATCGTTCGGGGAGGTTAGCAAACAGCACTTCCATCACGGTTTTAGGGTCAAAAGGCAACTCTGATTGGGTCTGTATTAGTTTTTGTACTTCTTCGTCTAGTTGGTCAAAGCCTTGTTTAATTAGTGGCTCTACGGCATATAAAAAACCAGTTGTCCCTTCTTTGAGCATTTCTGGAGGGAAAAACATATCAGGATCAGAGTTAACCAGTCCAGCAAATGCCTGTTCTATTTCTGACAACCATGCTGGAGGAGAGGAAAGGCGATCGCAGATAGCCTCAATCGGTTCACCCAAAAGATTGAGAAATTCTTTCTCGGTAATCCCATCCAACGCTAGGCGCTGCACCCAATCGGAATCTTTCATAAATGGGTTTTGTTCCCGCCAACGTTGCATTCGTTGCTGTGCTATTTTTGTATTGATTTCTTGTTTGGATGTCTTAGGAGTAAGTACACCGAGTAAGGCAATACGTTCAGCTAACGTTAGAGCTTGGTACCATTGTTTGTTCATAGCATTATCTCGATCAGGCATAGTTTCTCGAAGGAACATTGATACTGATGGCTTGATCAATTTTCCAAAGTCAATTTATAGAATGTTCACAAAAGCTGGGAAAGGGTGAACCAAAGAGGCTCACCCTTCTTGGTTAGCACTGTGCTAATACACTAGAGAAATCTGTTAATACTTTTTGTCATATTGTGGTGCGATCATCCTCTGATGATGTCGCAAATAATTCCATAAGAAAATCCCTTTCGGCCTTTACAGAAAACACCTTTAGTAATCCCGCCACCAGCGAGTGTTTGTGTTACCTCATCTGGAAGCTCAATTAGCCCAGCGGGATTTTCGGGTAATTGGGAACGCTGTTCTTGACTCAGGCTGTTGCGATATTCTTCATCTTTCCAAGCGCGGATAATGTCATTAGTTGTCATTTTTCAACTCCTTTGATTTTTTAGATTTTCAGAAATTCGACCTCGGTTTTAAGGGATTAACCTGTGCTGAGGTCGTTCTAGGGACTTCTACGATGGCTTTGTGTTTTTATGCACTTAGTGAGAAGATTTTGTGGAAATATTACTGAGGTGCGATTATCCTCTGATAATGTCGCAAATAAGACCTTTAGTAATTCCCTTTCGGCCTTTACAGAAAAAACCTTTAGTAATTCCGCCACCAGCGAGTGTTTGTGTTACCTCATCTGGAAGCTCAATTAGCCCAGCGGGATTTTCGGGTAATTGGGAACGTTGTTCATCACTCAAACTGTTGCGATATTCTTCATCTTTCCAAGCGCGGATGATGTCATTAGTTGTCATTTTTCAACTCCTTTGATGTTTTACAATGATTTTCAGAAATTTGACCTCGGTTTTAAGGGATTAACCTGTGCTGAGGTCGTTCTAAGGACTTCTACGATGGCTTTGTGTTTTTATGCACTTAGTGAGAAGATTTTTTGGGAATATTACTGAGGTGCGATCATCCTCTGATGATGTCGCAAATAATTCCGTAAGAAAATCCCTTTCGACCTTTACAGGTAACACCTTTAGTAAATCCGCCACCAGCAAGTGTTTGCGTTACCTCATCTGGAAGTTCAATCAGTCCGGCTGGATTTTCGGGTAATTGGGAACGTTGTTCATCACTCAAACTGTTGCGATATTCTTCATCTTTCCAAGCGCGGATGATGTCATTAGTTGTCATTTTTCAACTCCTTTGAT
>JBGTMK010000198.1:0-7268 GCA_041743605.1 Nostoc sp. | reverse complement strand
ATCGACAAGAACCCTATCGGCTCAAACTAGCTTATGTGCTGAAACGCCTGGAAAATACTCGCGATCGCAATCTAGCTTTATACAATCGGGAAACGCCAAAAAATCAAGATAGCCCCCTGTATCTTTCCGGAGCCGATTTTTTAGCAGAACTGCGGATGATTCAGCGCAACTTGACAGAAACAGGTTTAAGCTGTCGAGAATTAGAAAATCTGATCTGTCAAGTAGAAATTTTTGGTTTTAACTTGACACAGCTAGATATTCGCCAAGAATCATCCCGCCACGCCGATGCACTGAATGAGATCCTGGAATACCTGCAAATATTACCTCAACCTTACAACGAACTCTCTGAGGAGCAAAAAGTTGCTTGGCTCACCGGAGAATTGCAAACCCGTCGGCCATTAATTCCAGCAGAATTGCCATTTTCCGAAAAAACCAACGATGTAATTGAAACCTTTCGCGTCGTGCGATCGCTCCAACAAGAATTTGGTCTAAATATCTGCCAAACTTACATTATCAGTATGTGCCGCGACGTGAGCGACGTACTGGAAGTGTTGCTATTAGCCAAAGAAGCCAGACTTTTTGACCCCGCCATTGCTGTGGGAACTATTCAAGTTGTCCCCTTATTTGAAACAGTAGAAGATTTACAACGCTCCAGAAGCGTCATGCGGAAACTGTTTGAACTGCCGTTATATCGCGCCTTATTAGCCGGCGGCTACGAACAAACAAAAGCAGAGAGTGTTGTTGTGGATGAAAATTCATCCTCCCCTGCCTCCCCAGCCACCCCTGCCTCCTCTCCCCTCACCCCCAACTTGCAAGAAGTAATGCTGGGGTATTCTGACAGCAACAAAGACTCTGGTTTTTTAAGTAGCAACTGGGAAATTCATAAAGCCCAAAAATCACTGCAACAAATAGCAGAAGACTATGGTCTAAGTTTGCGAATTTTCCACGGACGCGGCGGTTCTGTGGGAAGGGGTGGCGGCCCTGCCTATGAGGCGATTTTGGCTCAACCTGGTCATAGTATCAATGGGCGAATCAAAATTACCGAACAAGGAGAAGTTTTGGCTTCCAAATACTCCTTGTTGGACTTGGCTTTGTACCACATGGAAACCATCACCACAGCTGTGATTCAAGCTAGCCTACTGCGGACAGGGTTTGATGATATTGAACCCTGGAACGAGATTATGGAAGAATTAGCAGTGCGATCGCGTCAACATTATCGTGCTTTAATTTACGAACAGCCTGATTTTGTTGACTTCTTCCACCAAGTAACGCCAATTGAAGAAATAAGCCAGCTACAAATTAGCTCTCGTCCAGCCCGCCGTCCATCTGGTAAAAAAGATTTAAGCAGTCTGCGAGCTATTCCTTGGGTATTTAGCTGGACACAAACGCGGTTCTTGCTGCCTTCCTGGTACGGAATTGGTACAGCTTTACAAGAATTCTTGAACGAAGAACCAGAAGAACATTTGAAATTGCTGCGCTACTTTTATGTTAAGTGGCCGTTCTTCAAGATGGTGATTTCTAAGGCTGAGATGACCTTGGCAAAAGTAGATATGCAAATGGCACATCACTACGTCCAAGAATTGTCAAAACCAGAAGATCAACTTCGTTTTGCCAAAGTTTTTGATCAAATTGCCAGCGAGTTCTATCTCACAAGGGATTTGGTGTTAAAAATCACCGATCACAATCAACTGCTAGATGGTGATCCTGTCTTGCAACGATCTGTGCAGTTACGCAATGGCACAATTGTCCCCTTGGGATTTATCCAAGTTTCACTACTCAAGCGCCTACGGCAGTCCCTAAATACTAATGCTACTTCTGGAGTTATCCACTCTCGTTACAGCAAAGGCGAGTTACTGCGAGGGGCATTGTTAACTATTAACGGTATTGCCGCTGGGATGAGAAATACAGGTTGATTGGGAATGGGGCATGGGGCATGGGAATAAGGGACAAATGACCAATGACCAATGACCAATGACAAATGACAAATGACAAATGACAAAAAATAGAATTTTAATTTGCACTTTTTTGGCGTTGTCATCAGGTTTTTTTGGTGCTTACACCAGTGGGCAAATTACCATAATGCTGCATAGCCAAAAGTGCCAAAACCAACCTTGGGGTTTAAAGGAGATGTGTAACGCTTGGATGACACCAGGAGCAATATGGCAAGGTAGCACAACAGGTCTATGGACAGGCACTATTTTAGGGGCGTTTGTTGGTGGTTGGATGACACGACAAGCTCGTGATTAATCTGTTGATTACCCAATTATTATGATGTTCGCCAAATCACTCATAATAAGCAGTTTGTAGTAAGGATTTCAGTCCCCAAAGCCAGGACTAAAGTCCTTACTACGAACATTTTTTATTTAGCTTGATTAACCGGACATGATATCAAGCATTAATCCTTGGCAATAAAAAAGTTAATAGACAACTTTGGTGTCAGCAGGGCTGGTAAAATCTACCCATAGCCAAGAAGAGTAAATCACCATGCCTACCGAAATTAACTCAGGGAATCAAACTACCACAGGTGCTGATGCTATTGATGAAGCGATCGCACAGGGAATTGATTTTGATGGTTCTCCCATTCCGTCTGCCAAGCTAGAGCTTTATGGTAAAGTCATGGCGCTAGAAGGCAATAGACAGCGCAGTGGTGTATCTAATACTATGCGATCGCGCATTGTACGAATTGGTGCAAAGCACATTCCCCAAGCAGAACTCGACCAATTACTTGTAGATGCTGGTTTCGCACCCCTAAAAGAGAAAGAAATTGCCTTTTTCTATAGTGGTAAATAATTGTTCATGTTTGACAACAGTTTTCATTTATTTGAACCAAATATGTTTTAGGGGCACAGCATTGCTGTGCCCTTATACTGTTCGGTTAAGGCAAAAGATGCGATGAATCGCCGTCTCGACAATAATCAGTCTTTAGTTTTGATGGCTGTGCCCTCAATTGTTTACCTCACACCTCCCAAATTGCCATCGGTATTTTGGCTTCTTCAGTATTTTCCCGATTCGGTTGAAAAGTGCATCTTCGGTGGCAAAGAGCGATCGCCTCTGTCCAAAATCTGCGAACTGTTTAATTTGATCCTTGATTAGCAAAAAATCTTTACTCAAAATTCAATCTATCAAAATAGTGAATTTATTTAATAACTATTGACGCTAGAACCTCTATCTAGGGATCGATATGGCTAATAAGCTAAATGAAGTAAAAATAGTATACTAAATCACATGAGATTGTATTGTATGAAATCAAATTATGTTACAAAACAGCTTTCCACCGTAAAACGCTGGATGGCTACAACATTGCTTGGTATGTTAGCGATCGCTTTCGTTTGGCAAGGTGCATTTTTCTCGAACACCTCAGCAATGGCTGATCCTGCTGCAACCTTGATTGCATCCTCAGACCCAGGCGATCGCGCTCAAGATAAAGCTAGTAGAGATGCTGGACGAACCAAAAATTTCATTGATGATACGGCAGATAAAGTTAAGCAAGCTGCCAAGAGCAATGCCAACAAAGTTGATCAATCAACAGATAATGGTAGTTTTGCTGAACGCAAAGCCAAGAACGATGCGGCTACAATTCAGAAAAGAGCAGACGAAGATGCGGCTCGGACTAAAAAAGCAGTAGACGACACCAAGAATGTTGTTGAACGTACTGTTGATAGCATCAAAGATGCTTTTGGTCAATAGAGAATAAATATAGCAATCCTACTAGATTTGTAAAAATCGAAAGGTTTAGATTTCCGACTTCTTAAAGAAGTCGGAAATCTTTTTGTTCACAAGCAATTTAGGAAAGTTTAAAGTTACGTCAATAACACCGCTACAGGGAATTGTGGTTAAAACTCAATACGTAGGTAATTGGTCTTTGAAGACGCGATATAATTGCGTCTCTACATGAGGGTTTTGTTGCTCATTCTAAACTGTATTGGGTTAAAACTTGGTTTCCAGATAAAATATTTAAGTTTCCTTTCTACTAACTTTAAAAGGTAAAATTGAAGAATCTGCTTAGAGAATTACCGCAAATTACTCCTGAAAAAATTATTTTTCTATGCGGGTTACAGACTACTTTTTAGTAGCATTACTTATTGAAAAATGTGTTATAACTTTAAGAATTCGCAACCTCATTTGACAAATTGTTAATGATTAGCAAATTTTTCACCAATATCAATTACGAAGTTATACTTTCCACAACAACTTAGTAACAATGTAAGAGTTTGATTCCGTGGACAACCCTACCGTGGGAAAATCAAAATACCGAGACTAGAAGTTAGAGAGGAAAACCCTGTAATATGCATCTGAGCGAAATCACCCATCCTAATCAGTTGCACGGTTTATCTGTTCGCCAACTACAACAGATTGCCCGTCAGATTCGAGATAAGCATCTCCAAACAGTAGCAGTTAATGGTGGACACTTAGGGCCAGGGTTGGGTGTTGTCGAATTAACACTAGGACTTTACCAAACACTGGACTTAGATCGAGATAAAGTGATTTGGGATGTAGGACACCAAGCTTATCCCCACAAACTGCTTACAGGACGTTACGATCGCTTCCACACCCTCAGACAAAAAGACGGAGTTGCAGGTTATCTCAAACGCTGTGAAAACAAGTTTGACCACTTTGGGGCTGGACATGCTTCTACAAGTATTTCCGCAGCGTTGGGTATGGCTTTGGCGCGAGACTTGAAAGGCGAAAAATTTAAAGCCGTTGCTGTTATTGGCGATGGGGCGCTAACTGGCGGTATGGCTTTAGAAGCCATCAACCATGCTGGACATATGCCGAAAACTAACTTGTTAGTTGTTCTCAACGACAACGATATGTCTATATCTCGCAACGTAGGCGCGATTCCCCGCTATCTCAACAAAATGCGCCTCAGCCAACCGGTGCAATTTATTAAAGATAATCTTGAAGAACAGTTTAAGCAAATTCCCTTCGTGGGTGAGTCTCTCTCACCCGAACTCGGACGCATCAAAGAAAGTATGAAGCGCTTGGCTGTTCCGAAGGTAGGTGCTGTGTTTGAAGAACTCGGCTTTACCTACATTGGGCCAGTGGATGGGCATAATCTCGAAGAATTGATTGCCACCTTCCAACAGGCACATCAGATACCAGGCCCAGTTTTGGTACATGTAGCAACAGTCAAAGGCAAAGGCTATGAAATTGCCGAACTAGATCAAGTTGGCTATCACGCCCAAAGCCCCTTCAACGTCGCAACTGGTAAAGCCATTCCTTCCAGTAAACCTAAACCCCCAGCTTATGCCAAAGTCTTTTCTCACACTCTGGTGAAACTTGCCGAACAAAACCCGAAAATCGTCGGCATTACTGCGGCGATGGCAACGGGGACAGGTTTAGATAAACTTCAAGCAAAACTGCCTAATCAATATGTTGATGTTGGTATTGCTGAACAACACGCGATTACTCTAGCAGCAGGACTTGCAACTGAAGGGATGCGCCCCGTAGCTGTTATTTATTCTACCTTCCTGCAACGCGCCTACGACCAGATAATTCACGATGTCTGCATCCAAAACCTGCCAGTATTCTTCTGCTTGGATCGGGCAGGAATTGTCGGTGCTGATGGCCCCACCCACCAAGGTATGTATGACATTGCCTATCTGCGTTGCATTCCCAACATAGCAATCATGGCACCCAAAGACGAAGCAGAACTGCAAAGTATGATAGTAACTGGCGTTAACCATACCAGTGGCCCCATCGCAATGCGCTACCCTCGTGGCAATGGTTACGGTGTTCCCTTGATGGAAGAAGGTTGGGAACCTTTGGAAATCGGTAAAGGCGAGATTCTGCGTACAGGCGATGATGTTTTAATTGTTGCTTATGGCACAATGGTCTATCCAGGAATGCAAGCTGCTGAAATTCTCAGCGAACATGGCATTGAAGCAACTGTCATTAATGCCCGTTTCGTTAAGCCTTTGGATACCGAGTTGATTTTACCTTTAGCGAAGAAAATCGGCCGTGTTGTCACCTTAGAGGAAGGCTGTGTGATGGGTGGCTTTGGTTCTGCAATCGCTGAAGCTTTACTAGATGCAGATATTCTCGTTCCTGTCAAGCGATTTGGTGTACCAGATGTATTGGTAGATCATGCTGAACCCAATGAATCAAAGGCAGAACTAGGTTTAACTAGCCATCAAATAGCAGAGAGAGTTTTGCAAGCTTTCTTTAAGCAGCAAGTATCTGCTGTGGTTTAGCTAATTCTTTGTAGAATGAATCGCCCATACTTGTTACTCAGGTGTGGGCGATTCCCTTTTGAAAACCACAAGTTTAATATCCGTAATATAATGTTTGGTTAAACCTTAGTCAATTACCGAAAACTATCAGGTATTAAATAATTACTTAAATTAAGTTTTATCGCTTTATTATCTGTATACTTAATCTAGTTAATTACTACGATTCTTATACCATCAATTCACTAGCAATATCAATTTAGTGGCTAGCGATCGCTTTCTAGTTTTCATGGGTTTAACTTCAATCGTTGAACCCCCTCTTTTGTCGTGGTCTTTTTCAACAATCAAACCTAATTCCAATATTCAAAGGACTGTAAAACTATGGCTATTGTGGGAACAAACAATAACGATAATTTAGTCGGCACTTCTGGAAATGATACGATTCAAGGCTTAAACGGTAATGATAGCCTTTCTGGACTAGGTGGAAACGATCAATTATTAGGTGGTGCTGGAAGTGATACCTTATCTGGTGGTGCGGGGAATGATGAATTTGTCTTCGAGTACTTTGATAATTCTCTCGCTGCCAAAGAGCAAGATATCGTCACAGATTTTCAGAAAGGACAAGACAAAATAGATCTGAGAACTCTAGGCATCAGTGACTTCAATAATCTGTTATTGCTGACAACTAATGATACCGATGGTAACGTCATCATTAGCGTCAGATATCGAGTGTTTGATGGCGATTATTATTATCGATTGAAACTCAATGGCATTAGCAAAAGCCAATTACAAGCGAGTGATTTTATTTTCAACAGTGCAGTTGTAAATAACAACGTTATAGGAACTGCTTACAATGATGATTTGTTTGGTGGTTTCGGTAACGATACCCTGCAAGGTGGTGGCAGGAATGACCGTTTGTTCGGGGAACAGGGAAATGACAGATTATTAGGTGGTGCTGGCAATGATACCTTGTATGGTGGTGCGGGGAATGATGAATTTGTCTTCGAGTACTTTGATAATTCTCTCGCTGCCAAAGAGCAAGATATCGTCACAGATTTTCAGAAAGGACAAGACAAAATAGATCTGAGAACTCTAGGC
>JBGTMK010000197.1:0-16164 GCA_041743605.1 Nostoc sp. | reverse complement strand
AACTCTACATTAAAAATCGGCTTTTTGGGTCGCTGGCAAGAAACTAAAGGGGTACAAGTTTTAGTAGAAGCGGTACATAGTCTACCGAATCATGTACCTGTGGAGTTAATTCTTCATGCTACTCATCCGGGAAAATACGGTGCTGCCAATCGTGAAAAAGTTATGGCGATCGCTGCTCGCGATCGCCGGATTCGGATTGCTGAACCACTTTCACGCGAAGCAGTACCAGAAGCATTAGCAGGTTTCGATATACTAGCAATACCGTCGCAGTGGTTAGAAACTGGTCCTATAGTTGCCTTAGAAGCCCAAGCTATGGGCATTCCCGTACTAGGTTCAAATTTAGGAGGAATTGCTGAGTTAGTCCGTCACGGAATCGATGGTTGGTTAGTTCCAGCGAAAGATGTACAAGCATGGACTGAAGCGATCGCAACTTTAGCAAAAGATGCCGATTTACTAACTAAATTACGTCAAGGTATCCAGCCAGTACGAACAATGGATACTGTTGCTTCAGAGATGCTAACGCTTTACCATGAAATCTTAAAAATGCCTCAGAAAAACTTTGGATCTTGATGGACTAACACCTAATTTATTATGACTAAACAAGATAACAAATTAAAGGTTTCAATCCTCACGCCTAACTTTTATAAAGGTGGAGTTGGCAAATGATTTTTTGAAGCAATTAAATTATGAAGATTGTTGAATTTTGCCAGTTTCTCCATAACCAAATTCAATTAATATTTCAAGTTTTAGAATTAACTGAGAAATTATTAGTATCCTAAATAAAATAAGTATAAAAATAGTGAAAACCTTTTCCAAGATATCCCTGTTAGTCTCCGATTTATCAAGCGCAGCTATTCTGCGTGCATACTTGATAGCAACAGCCCTAAATCAGTTAGGATATGAAGTTGAAATTATGGGGTTTTTATTTGGAAATAACTACTATCAAAATTTACCATCTGATCTAAAAGTTTATAATTTCCCAGGGAAAAACTTCCCCGATTTTTTTGGGGAAATCACCAAATTTCTACCAAAAATAAATGGAGATATAATTTATGCTATCAAACCCCAAATAGCAAGCTTTGGAGTTGCACTATTAAATAAAATATTCACTAGAAAACCGTTGATTTTAGACATAGATGATTGGGAACTAAGCTGGCATGGTGGTGATAACTGGCATTATCATCCTACACCAAAACAATTAGCTAGAGACTTGTTGAAACCAGATGGTGCGCTGAAAAATCCTTATCATCCTTTATATGTAAAATGGATGGAAGGTTTGGTAAGTCGCGCCGATGCTGTGACGGTGCATACTAAATTTTTGCAGAAGCGTTTTGGCGGTACATTTGTGCCTAATGGCAAAGATGTTTCCTTATTTGATCCCGCTCAATATGATACTGAGTCCAGTAGAAATCGTTATGGTTTATCTGAATATCGTATTTTAATGTTTCCTGGTGCGCCAAGGCCTTATAAGGGTTTAGAAGATGTTCTGATTGCGCTTGATAAAATTAATCAGCCAGACTTAAGACTAGTGATTGTAGGTGGTAGTCCTTATGATGATTATGATCAGCAACTTCAACAAAAGTGGGGACGCTGGATTATCAAATTACCCAAGTATCCAGCCGATGTTATGCCTGATTTAGTAGCAGCGGCTCACATTGTAGTTGTTCCCCAACGAGATACTCCAGAAACTCGTGCTCAATTTCCCTTGAAGTTGACAGATGGGATGGCAATGGCTAAACCTGTATTATCAACACGTGTTGGAGATATTCCCGAAATTTTAGGCGATACTGGTTATTTAGTCGATCCTGCTTCTCCTGAACAAATTGCTGAACAAATTCAATTTATTTTTCAGAATTTAGAGTCAGCAAACCACAAAGGTATCAAAGCAAGAGAAAGATGTGTGGAACACTATAGTATAGAGGCTATGGCTTCTACACTCAAGTCAGTCATTGCTCAGTTGTGAATAATATTAAAAACTAAGTTAAATTGGCATAAAAATACCCAATGTCTACCAGAAAACTAATACTAAAATTTGCCAAACCCTATCCAGGTTTAATTATCTTAACAATGCTGTTGGGATTTTCTGGTGCTTTATTTAATGGTGTCGGTGTGACTTTGATTGTGCCAGTAATTTTGAGAATTGTAGGACAACCAGTAGATTTAACTGGTTTCCCTCCGATTCTCAGAGCGGTGATGTTTCCCTTTGATAATCTTCCAGAAACTTATCGGAATCTGGGAATGGCTGGAACAATTGTATTTGTAATTTTATTAAAAAACTTATCTAGCTATTTTAGTATTTTGGCATCGAGTGTTTTCACTCGGAGGTTAAATGCGGATATTCGCCAAGCTAGCTTAGAGTTATTACTAGATATTGATATAGATTATTATACGAAAATGAAAGTAGGCGATATTATTAATCGCCTTGGATCGGAAACTGCCCGCACTTCTAGTGCTATAGGCACTATCATCAATTTAATTATTTTAATAATTACAATTTTAGTTTTCGTTGGCTTATTATTAGCAATCTCTTGGCAGCTAACGATCGCAGCGACAATTTTGCTAGCTTTTATAACATTAATCAATCAATACACAATTAGTAGAGCCAAAAAGTTTGGTCAGCAACTCTCAGAAATGTCTACATCGTATTCCATCAGTGTTTTAGAAACATTGAATGGAATTCGTTTGGTAAAGTCAACCGCTAATGAAGATAGAGAATATCAAAAGATTACCAAATTAATCCGCGATCGCGAAAAAGCAGATTTTCAATCTCAGGTAAACTCACAAGCGATCGGGCCGGTAAGTGAGGTAATGGGAGTTATCGCCTTACTTCTAATTGTATTCTTGAGTAAAGCTTTCTTTGCCAACCAGGTTTCTTTCATTTCTACAGTACTACTGACATATTTATTAGTATTGCTGCGACTGCTGCCTTTGGTATCTCAGCTAAATAGTCTTCGTAGTAGCTTTGCTAATAGTGCTACTAGCGTAGAAATAGTGAGTGAGTTTTTAAGTCGCGATCGCAAGCCGTTTATGAAAAACGGTAATGTTATCTACACAAAATTAAAAGAAGGAGTACGTTTTAATTTACTTTCCTTTGCCTACCCTAGTCATGAAAAGTTAGTACTGAAAGATGTAGATTTATTTTTACCCCGTGGTACAACTTTAGCTTTGGTAGGTGGTTCTGGTGCAGGTAAGTCAACCTTGGCTGACCTCTTACCCAGATTTTATGATCCTACATCTGGCAGTATCTCTATCGATGGTACCGACCTACGCGATTTTGATATTAAATCTCTCAGAACAAATATGGGAATTGTCAGTCAAGATACATTTCTCTTTAATGACTCGGTGCGAAATAACATTGCTTATGGAAGACCTGAAGCTACTGAAGATGCAATTATCTCAGCAGCAAAACGAGCAAATGCTTATGAATTTATTGATAAATTACCTCAAGGATTCGACAGCCAAATTGGCGATCGCGGCGTCATGTTGTCTGGTGGGCAAAGGCAAAGATTAGCGATCGCCCGCGCCCTCCTCCAAAATCCCGAAATTCTGATTTTAGATGAAGCCACCAGCGCTTTAGATACCGTTTCTGAACGCTTAGTACAAGCTGCACTAGATGATTTAAGTCGCGATCGCACCACCCTTGTAATTGCTCACCGCCTTTCCACAGTCCAAAAAGCCGATCAAATTGCCGTATTAGATCAAGGACAGGTGGTAGAAGTAGGAACCCATGAAGAACTTTTACAAAAAGGTGGTTACTACTCACGTTTATATTCAATGCAATTTGCAGAACGTCCTGAAACTGCTACCAAACACAATCAAAGCTTGCTCCGCATCTCTCACGAAATTCGGACGCAGTTGAACTCGATGATTGGCTTCCTAGGCTTATTACTTGATGATTTGGTAGACGATTCCCAAGAACGGCAGGAATTAATTAACCAATCATACAATTCAGCTTTCAGAGTTCTCAACGCCATTGATCTCTTCAACGATATGCTGAACCTAAAAATTAACTGGCAGTTATCGTCAGATATAGACCAAAATCAAAATGAAAATAACCAGAATCAAAACTTTAGTCATATCTCGGATGAGTTTCGCACACGTCTCTATCCTATCCTTAGCTCTCTGCGCTTGTTAGCCGATAAATTAGAATCCGAACCCCAAAAACAAAATCCATTAATTGCAGAATCTTATCAATCTGCTATTTACCTACTAGATGCATTAAAGCTTTTTGAGAATAGAGTTTAATTTTAGTTACTACAATCTTGAAAAAACTATCATCAAAAATAAATGATAAATTCTTCAAAGAAAAATCAATATGTTTTTTACACCGGAGAGCTATCATTACAACCGGACACAGCACACGAAATTCATGATGTTCTTTGTGCCAACGCCGCAGCTAACTTAGGCTACTCTTCAGTTTTAATTTATCAAGATAAAAAAAATTATTCTGTTAATCTACTATCGTTAATTTATCCTTATCAACCCAAAAGACCCGGCAAAGAATTTATAGAATTTTACGATATTCAAGAAAAGCTCAAAATTGCCGCCTTGCCAATGCCTTGGCCTATCGATCAAAGAGGTGGTAAATTTACTAATTCTAGTACAGTAGTAACTAAATATTATTTACCAATTCATATCCTACCTAATACTAAAGTTGTCCACACACGAGATTGGAACTTTGCTAAAGCCGCAGTCAAAAATAAAATTCCTACTATCTATGAACGTCACTACTTTCAAGACCGAAAATTTGAGCAGGAAATCGTCCACAGTCCATATTTTAAAATAGCCATAACTCAGTCAGAACCCATCCGACAAAGCCTAATAGAGTATGGAATGCCATTGGAAAAAGTCGTTTGGTTACATAACGGATTCAATCAATCATTTTTAATCAGACAGCCCCAAGAAGCCGAAACTTGGCGCCAAGAATTGCTTAGAAAGGGACGTAAACATTTAGTTGTCTATTCAGGCGCTTTGTATCCTTTCAAAGGGGTTGATATTTTAATCGATTCTGCTAAAGAATTACCAGGAATTCAGTTTGTGATCACAGGAGGTACAGAAGCGCAAGTACAAGCATATCAACAACTAGCCAGAGATAAAAATGTAGAAAACGTTAAATTATTAGGCTGGATACTTCCAAGAGAACGATTAGTCAGCTTGTTTCAAGCAGCTGATATTTTGGCTCATCCTCACTGCGCTGGAAAATCAGCAGATTTCACGAATCCAGTTAAGTTTTTTCAGTACATGGCTGCTGGCACTCCTATCGTTGCAACTGAGATTCCACCTTTAATGGAATTCAAAACATCACCTTTGATTGCCAGTTGGTGTACACCAGATAACCCGCATAAACTTGCCCAATCTATTCAACATACTTTAGAAACTTATCCCAGAAAAATAGAGGGTTATGCAGCTAGTATAGATTTTGCCCAGCAATTTTCTTGGGAGAATAGAATTACCAAAATATTAAGCTACGTAGAAGAAGATCAACGTCCACCAATTTTAGGATAACGGTAAAAAAATAACCGAATAAATACGATTTATGACTATTAAAACTGTTGGCATGATTAGCAGCTATTCAGGTCTTGCTAAAAACAAAGATTGGTTATGGCAACAAACTCCGCACTACTTTGGTATTTGGAACAACATCCAAATGTTGAAAATGGCACAAAAGCCAGATTTTATGTTGCTATATCAATTTGATTTTCCCCAAGCATCACCGCAAAAATCTTGGTTAGATAGTTTTCGCAAACAGCAGCAAAAACCAGTAGTAAATGTTGAATCTCTATTGCGTGGTGTCAACAAAGAGCGAATTATTTATTTGCTCAGAGAACCGCCTTTAGATGAGGTTGTAAAAATAACTAATCACAATTATCAAGAAGCCCAGAAGTATTGCGGCTACGTTTCTGGCCCCGATGATTTTGCTCCCATTCCTGACTATATGCCTGCTATTTGGTATCACTCAAATTCATTTCAAGATTTAAATGAAATGCCACCGCCCTCAAAAGTTGCCCCATGTAGTTGGATTACTTCGGGAATTAGCCGCACAGCCAACCATCGCCAACGTTTAGATTTTTTACAATCTTTGCAATCTAGTGGGATGAAATTTGATTTGTATGGGCGTAACTTACCAGAATGGGCGAACAGTTCGGGAGAACTAGGTAACAAATGGTATGGCATGGCACCATACTATTACAATTTGGCAATTGAAAACTATGCTGATAATAATTGGTATGTGAGTGAGAAACTTTGGGATAGTTTACTTGCTTGGTGTTTACCAATTTACTATGGTGGCCCGGCTGCTGATAAGTTATTGCCACCGGGTAGTTTTTTGCGGTTGCCTAGTTTAGATGAAAAAGGCATTGCCTACATCAAAGAAGTGACAGCTACACCTGATGCTTGGTATGCTGCCAAAGATGCGATCGCAGAAGCACGTCAAATTATCTTACACAAATTAAACCTACTTAATTGGTTGTCAAACTTTGTTGATCAACACTCATAAATTATGAATGGTATTTGTACCCTTGGCAATGATTATGTTTTCGATCAACTGGTGGCTTTGCTCAACAGTATTGATGTAATTTTGGGTTCAGAAACCCCTGTTTGTATCTATCCTTTCGATGATCAAACACAGCAAATTGCTGATGAAATAGCTAAACGCCCTAATGTATTTATTTACGATGATCTAGAATCAATCAACCGCTGGGATCAATTTATGCTCACAGCAGCACCAGAACGATTGAATCGTAATAAATCCCGCCTTTATGGCGCTCACCGTCGTTTTTGTGCCTTTGATGGGCCATTCGATAAGTTTATCTATTTAGATGCAGACACATTGGTAATGAACTCATTAGCAAAAGTGTTTGAAAAGCTAGATAGTTATGATTTTGTTGTCTATGATTTCCAATTTCAAGACGTTAGTAAAATATATAATGTTAAGTCTCCCAAACTACTAGAAGTTTTCGAGCAAAAGCGCATTGATTCTGAAATATTTTGCTCAGGATTCTATGGCGCAAAGCGAGGAATATTTAACTCAGAACAAAGAGATTTGCTGATATCCCATTTACAAAATGGTGAGGCGGAACTTTTGTATGAAGGTGCTGGCGAACAACCATTGATAAACTACATGGTAATGAGGTCTAATCTTTCTATTTATAACTTTGCTTGTCAACTGCCAGATAATGAAAAAACAGGATGTTCTGCCACATCTAAGCACTTTGAAGAACGGGAAAATCTTCTTTATGACAAAGATAATCGACTAACTTATCTTCATTACATTGGCATTCCTCCTAATATCAACCAAGCAGTCTGTGCTGGAGAGAATATTGAGTTTCCCTATCGAGATTTATTTCTCTATTATCGTTACCTGCACGAACCAGAAAAGCGTCCAGTCTTTAAAAATCCTCCTAAGAATTATAATGACGCTCCAGTACCAAATTTACTTACAAGAGCTTTGCGAAAATTTAAGTTAATTACCCAAGGATAATTTATGAGTAGGGGAATTTATATAGTTGCCAATGACCGGGTTATCGATAATGCGATCGCTTTACTCAATAGCATCCGTTACTATGACCAAGAAGTAATCATTTATCTCATACCTTTTAATGACAATTATCATAAAGTAGCAGAGCAGCTTGCTACCTTACACAATGTCCAAATTTTCCCAGATTTGGAACTTATTGATAAATTTACCAAACGCATCGGAGAAATTTTTGATAGAGATTTTCTCGCCTTACCTAACAAAATGCGTAAGCTGGTAGCATGGTTTGGCCCTTTAGATGAGTTTATTTATATTGATACGGATATTGTCGTTTTTGAAAAAATCGCCGACAATTTAGACAAACTTTCAGAAGTTGATTTCTTCTGTTGTGATTACCATCATGCTAATGACAAGCTGCGAAATATCTTTTCACCATTGGTAAAAGAGCAGCAAATTTTTTCCGATGTGCAACTTCAAGACGTTTTCAACAGTGGTTTTTGGGCTTCCAGAAAAGGAATTATTACCGAACAACAAATGGATGAAGCTTTACGCGAGTGTGCAGCGCATCGCGAATATTTTGATTTTTCTGAAGGAGTTACAGACCAACCAGTTTTAAATTATCTTGTGCTTAAGCTGATTGCCAAACGTGGGAATCTCGTCAAAATTCCTGGGGGTGGGCCTGGTAGTTGGGCAGGTTCACAAAATTTCCAACAGCAAGATTACGCCCTCTATGACCGAGGACAACGACTGAAATATCTCCACTGGGCTGGTACACGGATGAAAACTGGTAGTCCTTATTGGCAACTGTGGGAACACTATCGCTATCTTCATGAGGGTAAATTCGCTTTCATCCCCAAACTAACTCGTCGTTTATTTCCCTTTGTTGCTGCCCGTAGTTAATATTAGGAGTATCCCAATGATTGATGGTATTTATATCCTAGCCAATGATGTTGTCTATGACCAATTAGTGGCGTTGCTCAATAGTATAGAAGCTAATGCTGGCAGGAAAATTCCTATTTGTATACTTCCATATAATGAGCGATTAGACAAGGTAAAAGCAGAGATTGCATCTAGAGATAATGTCACTTTATTTGAAGATTCTGATTCTATAGCTTATTGGGATAACTTTGCTACTAATATATGGAAAAATTACCCTAGAGCGCAAAAAACTTGGCGAGAGTGGGG
Source organism: Nostoc sp. (assembly GCA_041743605.1). Taxonomy (GTDB): domain Bacteria; phylum Cyanobacteriota; class Cyanobacteriia; order Cyanobacteriales; family Nostocaceae; genus Nostoc. The sequence continues at coordinate 7,505 of JBGTMK010000197.1, read as the reverse complement.
CTTTCCAGAACTCTATGAATTACCAATGCACCGCAAATTTTGTGCTGTGGATGGCCCCTTTGATAGATTTATTTATTTTGATGCAGATACCTTGTTAATGGGGCCTGTAGATTATGTATATGAAAAATTAGATAACTACGATTGGGTAGTCAATGATTTTCAGTATAGGTCTGATTTAAAATTTATTTTTGATGGTTCGCCAGAGCAAATGCAGCAAATTTTTAACTTAGAAAACTTGCAGTCTCAAGTATTTTGTGCTGGTTGGTTTGCCAGTAAGAAAAATGTTTTTTCTCCAGCGATAAGAGCCGACTTAATCGACAAATTAGTGGCGGGCGAAGCTGATGTGATGGCTTTCTTAGCGCCTGACCAATCTTTATTTAACTACATGGTGTTGAGAAGTAAAATTTCCTATTATAACTTTGCTTTTCATGGCGGCGAACAAGCAACTGGTAATCACTGGACTTCTCAATTTGATGTGGTAGATAATATCCTCTACGATCAAGGGCGGAGGTTGACATATTTACACTATATGAGTGTATCTTCTTCAAATTTTGTGCGGCTTTGTGGGGGTGAAGATGTTAATATTGCTTACCGTGATGTTTTCTTGCATTATCGCTATTTAAAATCACCTGAAAAATGTCCTCAAAGCTTTACGCGTCCAAGCAAGCTAATGCTTCTCCAAAAGTCTACTAGTAGTTTTATTCAGCAAAGAATCAACAATATTAAGCTAAATTATCGCAATTTTAAGGATAGAATTACTAGTTAAAAATAAGTCAAAATAGATTTTTTCTCATTCTTGATTAACTAATATAATTCAGTTATAGCAATCCTATCTAGTTTGTGAAAGTTAGTGGTTTTTAGATACCTGAATTCTCAAATGATTCGGGTATCTAATTTTTCACATATCTAAGAAAAAGAATCTAAATCTAAAGATTGCATACCTTCACGTTCTATAAAGGTCATCATACTTCCCAATTGCAACCAAACTAATAAACAAGTAAACAGACTAATTGGTAGACCGACTCCTAAAGCCAAGGTGGAGGGAAAGCCAAATATTTCTAAGCCTGAAGACAGAAATAGACAAGTACCGCCAGTTATACCGATAAATGGCACAAGTAATTGTTTCAGTGAGGAACGTGGTTTAGTATTTTCTGTGCGCTCGCTCGGCCATTTCTGCACAATTACTTTCAAAGTGCCAGATAATGCCAAACCAGATGTTAATGCTATCAAAAAGCCAACAAGTAACAGAAAATAAGGCGGTTGTACAGGAAAATAGTACATTAAAACTCCTGATTTATATTAAAGGTTTTTAGTTTTTACTTGCTGATTGGTTTCCAGTAAAAGGAGCAAGGAATGTGGCTTTTGGAAGAATAGCTGCCGCGCCTTCTCTGGATAACTCTGTTAAAATACCGATCGCTACATTTAATAAACGATCCGGTTTTAAATCATCTTTAACCAGGTTCCACAGGCGTTGGACATCTTCGGTGTGGAGGCGGTCATCTTCGGTGAGAGCAAGCACCAGCTGTCGCCGCAGAAACTTCCCTTCTTCCGAGATTAAATATTGGAACCCCATCTGGGCTGTGGGCAATACATCAAAGTTGCTATCGGTACGAGCGATCGCAATCAAATTTTCTAACCGCTGCCACTGAAATTTACCATCTTTGAATAACACATTCAATAATCGTCGCCGTAATTCCGGCGATTCCCCCGTCAGCAACCGTCGTGCTATATAGGGATAACCCACTTCAATAATTTTGAAATCCGGGTTGAGGCTCAGGGCAATACCTTCCTGAGTCACCAAGGAACGAATAATCAAAGCAAACTTTGCCGGGACTCGGAAAGGATATTCATACATCAATTCCGAAAATTCATCGGTAATAGTTTTGAAGTTAAAATCCTTGACATTCTTGCCAATAGCGTTTCCTAGCACTGCTTCTAATGCTGGCACTATCGGACAAATATTCGTATCTGGAGTCAGAAACCCTAATTTTACAAAGTCTTCGGCTAAGTCAGTATAGTCTTTATTTACCAAATGCACTAGCGCATCTACCAGTGTTTCTTTGGTGCTTTCTTCCAACTGATCCATCATGCCGAAGTCAATATAAGCCATACGACCATCGGCTACAGCAAACAAATTGCCGGGATGAGGGTCAGCATGGAAGAAACCATATTCTAAAAGCTGTTGCAATCCTGATGTAACACCGATTTGGATAATCGCTTCTGGATCTACACCTGCTGCGCGGATGCGTTGAGTGTCCGTCAACTTAAAGCCGTCAATCCATTCCAGGGTTAAAACGTGGGTATTGGTATAACGCCAATAAATGCCTGGAACTTTTACTTGTGGGTCATTGTGGAAGTTGCTAGCAAATTTCTCGGCGTTGCGGCCTTCATTAATATAGTCAATTTCTTCAAATAACTTCGTGCCAAACTCGTCCACAATTAAAGTTAGGTCGTGACCGAGATTTAAAGGCAACCAAGGAGCTAGCCAACCTGCTGCCCAACGCATCAGATATAGGTCGCGGGTGATTACCGGGTGTAAGTTGGGGCGTTGCACCTTTACTGCGACTTCTTCGCCGCTGACCAGACGACCCCGGTATACTTGACCCAAGCTAGCAGCAGCTACTGGGCTAGGTGACAGTTCGCTAAAACTTTCGTGAATTGGACGGCCTAGTTCAGTTTCGATAATCTGGTAAGCGATCGCATTATCGAAAGGTGGTAACTGGTCTTGTAACTTGATCAGTTCTTCTAAAAAATCTTTGCGTATCAGGTCAGGCCTAGTAGAGAGGGCTTGACCAACTTTAATAAAAGTCGGGCCGAGGCGGGTGAGCAGTTCTCGCAACTGGATAGCTCGTTTACCCTTGTTCTGCTCAACTTTATCTTGCCATTCGTCCCACTTCAGATTGAATATAAATCCTGCAAAGGAGGAGATAATTCTCAGCACTCGCCCCCAGGCTAGCCAAGGACGGTAACTATAGTAGCGAGCGATCGCATCTGGATCATAGAGTTTTAGTTGAGCAGGTTGATACTGACCCACGCCTTTTTTTGCCTCTTCAACTGAAAAATTTACAATGATTCTTTTCTCCTGACTCACAAGTTTAGTTGCAAGTTCAAGATAGCCAGTAGTCTTTGATCTAAAACAACTAGAACTTTACCCTTTAGGGATAGTGTTCGAGGCGATTTTAGCCTATTGCCACTGCCTAGATATGTTTATCTTTTTCTTAATTATACTTTATAAAACTACAACTACTTTTCCACGTTTTGGATGATTTTATCTTTTCTTAACTTTACTTGATATAAATATAAATATTTACCTATACAAGATCCCCGACTTCCGTGAGAAGCCGGGGATCTTGGTGTTATCTTTATTTATACCCTGCGATTTAAGTGAAAAATAAAATATTCTATGTGTCCACAAAAAAATTACACTGTCAATTAAAATCTTGGTAATTGGTATAGCAATCCCATCTAATCTGTGAGAATTTACGAATATAAAAATCCTAATTTTGCAAGCATTACAGGCTTTATTCTTTCTCACATATCATTTAGGATTACTATGGTGGTTTTGTCACAATTACTAATTACCAATTAGCCACTTTTAATTATCATGTAGTGCTATTTAGATTTGGCCTCCAAGTTTTCTAAACGGCTTCTCAATTCCTGGTTTTGTTGTTTGAGTTGGTCGAAATCTTCACGCAATTGGCGCAGGTTTTTTTCTGAACCAATATTCTTTTGCACCTTAGAAATTTCTTCCTCAGCATAGCGACGCACACGCCCATCGGCTGTTTGATCAGTTAGCGATCGCAAAATCCCAACTGCTTTGGGTGTTTCCATTTGTCCTAATGCTGCGGCTACGGCTATTTGGGTTAAGAAGAAGGTTTCTTTGGCTAGTTCTGTTAATTTTTCTAAAATCCGTTCCAAATTAGCCGAACTTTGACCTACAGAAATCTTGCCCAAAGCGCGAATTGTCGCTAAACGTAGGGGTTGTGGCACACCGAGTTTGGTGTATTCGATTAGCAGATTTAAAGCTGTTTCCGAAGTTTTGAATTCAGCTAAACCGGCAACTGCACCACTCCGGACGACTTCATTCCAACCCGCCTTCTCTTCTAAAACGGATTTCAGCAGCTTTAATACCTTGTCTTCTTTGGGTTTTTCTTCCAAGTTTGCTGATGCAATCGCCCCGATCGCACGAGAAGCTGCTGCTTCCACATAGTAGCTAGGATCGCCTTTTTGTAAAACCCCTCTCACAATCTTATAGCTTTCAGCTGTTTTGATTTGAGCAAGTGCTTCCACTACCGATCGTCGCACGTAAGCATTTTTATCTTTTAAAGCCGGAACTAAGCCATCAAAGGCTTGATCTAAGTTGATTTTGCCCAGTTGTTTCGCCACTTCCACACGCACACCCCACAATGGGTCATTTTTTAGCGAAGCAGAAAGCGCAATAGTAGCTTCTAACCCGCCTTTTTTCGCCAAAGCTGTTGCTGCATAAACACGTGAAATCGGGTCAGGGTCAAATTCTAACTGTGTTTTTAACTCTGATATTGGATACTCCAAAGCTACTGTTTTTAGGTAATTATTTCCAACATCAAAGCTGATAAATTGAGGCTTATTTTCTAGGGGAAAGTAGAAGCTTTGTTCACGTTCATTCACCCGGACAGTGAAAGTTTTGAGTTGTGAGTTTGGAGTTATGAGTTTGGAATTATTTTTAACTCCTAAGTCCTCACTCCTAACTTCTTCTTGCGTATAGCCAAAACCAATAGGTATTTTTAAATCAAACAAATCCTTACTGCCATTTTTACCTTCAGCAGCTTGGGTTTGAGTTACTGTAATTTTTGCTAACTTAGCATCCCCATCCCAAGAATAAGCCACTTTAAAATCGGGATGACCACCACGATAAACGTATTGGTCAAAGAGGAACAAAAGATTACGTCCAGTTGCTTTTTCAATCGCCCTGAGTAAGTCTACTGTTTCTACGGTTTTGTGGGCATTATCTTGGATAAATGTTTGGATAGCTTGCCAAAATAATTCATCTCCCAATTGCGCCCGAATCATGTGATAAACACAAGACCCTTTTTCGTAGATGTGGCGATCGTAAAGTTCAATAGCTTCTCGGTAAACGTGCGTTACCATCGGCCGGCGATAACGGCTACTATCTTCACTTAAGTAGCGACGAGCTTCCAATAAACGATAGTAAGCTGCTTCTTCTGGACTATATTCCTCTTCTGTCCACATCACCTCAGAGTAAGAAGCCATCCCTTCTTTAATCCAAGCATGAGACCAATGCTTAATCACCACCAAATCACCAAACCACTGGTGCGCGAGTTCGTGGACGACTAAACTTTCGGTGTTGCGGTTATCTAAGGCGGCGCGCTCATCTAGCAAACATCTATCTGTTAACAGAGTTGTGGAGGTGTTTTCCATGCCGCCAAAGATGAAGTCATCGACGCAAACTTGGGCGTATTTCGGAAAAGGGTATGGATAACCATATTTTTGGCTCAAAAATTCGATCATCCGGGGAGTTTTGTCCATGCTGCGTTTAGCATCTTCCTCCCGTCCCTTTTCCACGTAGTAGGTGACTGGTTTACCCTTCCACTCATCCCGAATTTCAGCAAAATCACCTACTGCTAAGGCCATCAAGTAGGTAGGATGAACTTGTTGCTGTGACCAATGGTAGATTTTGTAATCACCATCTTCTGTAGTGTCAATCAATTCGCCGTTGGAAATAGCCACGAGAGGGTTGGGGACACGGACGCGAATTTCCGAAGTAGATAGTTGTCCTGGATAGTCAAAGCAGGGGAACCAAAAGCGAGAGTCTTCGTCTTCTCCCTGAGTCCAAACTTGCGTAGGCTTGTTTGGGTAATGCTTGTCTGGTTGAATAAAATAAATACCGCGTTGCGGTTTTGCCACCGAATAGGCGATCGCAATTAGCAAGCGTTTACCAATTTGAGTAGCCTCAGAAAGTTGAATGGAAAGCTGTTCCCCGTCGTAGTCAAAACTTTGTGGAACCTCGTCCACCTGCACAGACTCGATATTCAGGTTTACAGCATCCAAAGTCAAACTATCAATGCCATTACGGATTGGTAAGAGGCGAATGCTACAGCTGCCCTGATAGCAAAGCTTTGGAATATCCAAGCTGAGATCGAGAAAAATATGCTCTACCTGTCCGGGGCGATCGGGGTTGTACTGTGGTCTTGCTCCCGGTAACTCAAAAGGTTTGTGTCCGTTATTATCTGTATCAAAATAAGACTTCGACATTGATCCTTACTGACCTTGTAATCCTGAAAAGTCTGGCTTGGCTGGATGTTGTTAAGCAAAATAGCGGTGTGTATATTTCCCACATTAATAGGGCATTATGGAGGTGAGAACTTCCCTTTGGGATTAGGGATTGAAATTAATCTCACTCCAACTTCCAAAGGCCGGCTGTCGAACCTTGGACTTTTTTCCATATTCCTACCGCATTTACTTTTCCTGATGTTTTGCACTTTTTTGTCACTGAGTCAAGAGTCTCTTGCCCCTCGAAAGATTCTCATTAAGTACAAATACTCCTAATTATTCTTATAACTTAGGATAGCTTGCTGCTGTTGATCAGGCTATTTTCTTTGAGATGAACAGCATATCATTTGCGGATTTGCTCATCATCCCTTTGAAGTATTTTTGAGAGTAACTATTAGACTGCTAACTTATAGGACTACTAATTTTATCAGTAAATACCGATCAAAGAGCGGAAATTATTAATAAATCCGAAAACTCTACAATGACACTTGTATAAATCTCGGTGACAATCTGAGCAAAAGAGGATAATAAAATGCCTGAAAGTAAATCAAAGTTTCTCATTCCTGCTATTGGTGCTGCTGTAGTTGTTGTAGCAGGAAGTATAGCAACTTATACGTATTTTAAAGGCCCATCAGGAAGTAGTTCAGACGCTTTAGGTAGCGCTAAAGTAGTACCTTCAACAGCATTGATGGCAACTTATATTACTACTGACACTGAAGCTTGGGCAAAATTACAGCAGTTTGGCACTCCAGAAGCACAAAAGTTAGTGGCAAAAAATCTGGAAAATTTCAATAAGCAAATGTTCAGTGACGGTAACGTTTCTTATGAAAAAGACATAAAGCCTTGGGCTGGTGGTGTCATGATTGCTGTATTGCCACCAAATCCTGTGAAACCTGCACAGTTCAACGTCCCCTCTGGGGAACCTAATGTACCAACAAATTTACAGCAGGAACAGAATATCCTCATAGTGGTAGGAATTAAAGACAAGCTGAGTGCCTTAAATTTTGCTAATAAATTGAAGTCACAAAAAGGGGTAAAATTCCAGGAATCTGACTATCAAGGTCAAAAAATTATCGAAACTACAGAAAATGGCAAGCCTACTTATAGCGTAGTTTTAAATAATAGTCACTTGGTATTAGCTCCCGAAAAGCAAGCTGTAGAAAAAGTAATTGACACCTTTAAGGGACAGTCATCTTTTGCCAGTAAAGAAGGTGCAAGCAGCATTCTCAGCAAAG
>JBGTMK010000196.1:0-23387 GCA_041743605.1 Nostoc sp. | reverse complement strand
AGCGAAATACTTTTCAAACAACCTCTTAGGGACTTTCGTCCCTAAGAGGAGTTTCTCCGCCTAAACAGAGGTGGGTTTTGTCTATATAGCCGCGAATTATTGTATTCGCCAAGACTAGATATATTTTTACAAAAGTGAGATGCTCCTATGAAAATGTACTCTCAACGACTTTGTTTAGAACCACTAAAACTGGATCATGCCGAACTGCTTTTTGATGGATTACAGAGTGCGAGTATATATGACTTTATCGAAGATGTCCCGCCACAAAGTGTTGAATCACTTCGCGATCGCTACATGGTGTTAGAACGTCGTCAATCACCGGATGGAATGGAGATTTGGTTGAATTGGGCTGTCTGGTCTTTGGTAGAAAAATGCTACGTTGGTTATGTTCAAGCAACAATTACTGTAGATAATAATGCAATTATCGGATATATATTTTTCCCTAATTTCTGGGGAAAAGGTTATGCATACGAAGCAGTGAATTGTATGATTAATTATTTAGTTGAGACATACCAAAATCTTGATTTTTGTGCTTACGTTAATGTAAAAAATCATCGTTCTATTGCTTTATTACATAATTTGGGGTTTGTCCAATTCAATTTTTTTCAAAATATTGACTCTCCCCCAGATCAGTTTAACCATGAAATACAATATCGAAAACGCTGATAGATAATTAAGTTCAGACTATTTATTTTACAAATGCAAAACAATTTTCATTTTTCAACGCCAGGTTTGCACAACATGACCTTTTAACTGTTGTCCTAACCAAGGTGTATTTTGTGAAAGTGTATAAAGACTTTTCCGTTCGACTTTCCAGATTTGTTGAGGGTCAAATAAAGTAAGTTCCGCTGGTTGATGAGGTAAAATTGCACTTACTTTCTGCCCTAAACATTTTGCTGGACTGGTACTTAATGCACGCCATAATTCTAAGGCTGTAAATTCCCCAGTTTCAACCAGATACTGCCACAGCAAAGGTAATGCTAACTCTAATCCAATTGCCCCAGCTGGTGCTTCAGCAAAAGCTTGGACTTTTTCTTCGTAGCTGTAGGGTGTGTGATCAATAGCGATCGCATCTATCACACCTGTGCGTACCCCTGCACGTAACGCCGCCACATCACGAGGATTACCTAAAGGCGGGTCTAAATGCAAGCTGGTGTTATAACTCTTAACTGCTTTTGTATCAAGTAATAGGTGCATCCAGGTGGTGCTGGCGGTGACGGGTAAACCAGCAGCCTTAGCTGAGGCGATTAATTCCACGCTGCGAGATGTGGATACACGCATGATATGGACTGGTGTGCATATTGCTGCAACCAATTCAAGCATTGCGGCGATCGCAGTAGTTTCAGCGCTGGCGGGTATTGAGGGTAAACCGAAACAAAGAGCATCTGACCCTTCTCTCATTACACCATTTGCTGCTAATTGGCGATCGCAAGGCCAAAAAGCGACTGGTTTACCCAACGGCTGGAGATACTCTAATACTCTCCGCACCAGCGCCAAATTTTCTAAAGGCTTACCATCCGTAAAACCAACAACTCCAGCCGACGCTAAATCTGCGAATTCCGTCATTTGCTTCCCAGCAACATCTAAAGTGACAGCACCCCAGATATGAAGCAGGGGGAGAGGAGAAGACAAGGGAGAGGGGGGAGACAAGGGAGAAAAATTGCCCCCTTGTCGTCCCTCTCTCCTATTTTTCAACTGTTCTACAAGTGCAGGATTATCAATAACTGGGGATGTATCGGGTAAGATACTAACCCTGGTAAAGCCACCAGCAGCAGCAGCTTGTAAGAAAGATAAAAGAGTTTCCCGTTCTTCAAAGCCAGGTTCGCCAGAGTGGCTGTACAAATCTACTAACCCAGGCCCAATAACTAATCCCTGACAATCTCTGATGTGAGTATCGGAATTAATATCAGAAATGTCAGAACTCACTGCTTGGATATAACCATCAGCAATTAACACATCAAAGAGTCCATCGATTTCAGAAACTGGGTCAATCACCCGTACTTTTTGCAGCAGTTCAGTCATAAAAGTTTTTAGTTAGGAGTTAGGAGTTAGGAGTTAAGTAGGTAGGCATAATTCAACATAAAGTAAAATCCTAGTTCGTAATGAGCAATTTATCGCTCAAAGCAAGGATTATTAGGACTAAAGTCCTTACTACAAACTTTAATTTATTTACGTCTAGCTACTTATGAGTTATTTGTTCTTCAGTCATTGCTTCTAACTTTATTCCTAACTCCTCACTCCTAACTCATAACTCCTCACTCAGCACTCAGCACTCACAACGCTCCCGCTGCTGTTTTATCTAGTATGCCTCCACCAAAGTGAGTGGTGATGTTCATCGCTTGTAATACAGGTAAACCATCGATTCCAGAAGGGTAATCGATAACACTTACTGCGCCATTACCCTGGCGAAAATTCCAGAAATTTTCCAGCGATAAACCCAGAATGTGACAAAGCAATGTTTTATTAGTAGCGTCATGAGCTACTACTAATACAGTTTTGAATTGATTATTTGATGCTGTTTGCACAATTGATTGCCAAGCTGCAACGCTACGCTCCCAAACCTCTTGCAAATTTTCTCCTTCAGGCATTTGCACTTGGGCTGGTACTATCCGCCAGCGCTGCAATTCTCCCGGAAACTCCTGCTCTATTTCTATTTCTAATTTTCCTTCCCAGAGTCCGTGACTGATTTCTCTTAAACCATCTTGCAATTCTAACTTTACATTAGGATGTTGTTTTAAAATAATCTCTGCTGTTTCTTTAGGACGCAGCATTGTGCTACTTACGGCAAAATCAATTGCTACATCTTGGAGAAATTCACCTGCTTTTTGCGACTGTTGTCTACCGTTGTCGTTGAGGGGGACATCAATTTGCCCTTGAAACCTGGTTTGGCGATTCCAGTCCGTTTCCCCATGACGCACTAGCAACAATCGTACTCCTTGATGATCCGGTCGCAACGAAGGTAGAGATTCTCCGGTGTGTTGCGTCTGATTTAGAGATTCTAATTGGACTGGTTCTCCCAATCCCCCAGCAAAATTTAGTACGGTGATGCCACAGTTAGATTGCTGTATTGAATGGTAGCGGCTTGGAGGTATGGATAGCGCTGTGCTAATCAGGGCGCGATTAATGCCGTTATGTCCCACGATGAGAATAGTTTCGCCTTGATGGTGAGATAAAATTTCTTGCCAAAACTGCCGCGCTTGTTCGTATATGGCAAGAACAGGAAAATGTTCTCTTGTTCCCTCTGTATCATTAACCAGCATCCGTAGTTCGTCGGGGCGCTGATGCCAAGTACGGTAGTCTTCGGCAAATTTTTGCTTGACTTCAGCAGTCAGTAGTGATTCCCATAAAGGCAGGTCGATTTCTAACAGCAAATTAGAAACTTGGATTACAGCAGATTGTTCAGGATGAGTAGCCAACTCACTATGAATAATATCTGCTGTGTGTTTTGCTCGTTGCAAGGGACTGCTGTAAATCGCATTAAATAAAATATTGCTGAGGGCTTTGCCTACTAGACTTGCATCGTTACGACCTTTTTCGGTTAATGTTGACGCATCAGTGCGTCCTTGGATACGCCGCTCGGTGTTATAACCGCTTTGACCGTGGCGCACAATGATGACACGAGTCATCTCAAAGCCCTCCTCTATCTAGACGATTAATTTTACTGCAAAACGATTGCAGAATTACCGACTCAGGAAAGCGGATTTGCCAAAGTTAGAATCTATTACCGAAACAGTGCTGTTAGCGATAGCGGGACGTTAATACTCCTACGACCTATATTCGTGGGATTTTTGAAGTTGACGACTAGTACTGCAAGGCGGAAGTCAAAAGTCAAAAGTCAAAAATTTACCAAGCCCATAAATAAATTTCGTTGCTCTGAGTCAACCGACGTAGTATTTCGAGACACGCAGTACAAGAAATACATTTTTTTATTTTCCATAAATAAATTTAGTTGATCTGTACCTTTTTATTTATGGTCATTCTTTATACCTGATTATTCTCTACCTATGTCTAACTGTAGTTGTAATCCATCATTGTCACTCTCCGACTGAGCCGGTGTTAAGAAAACAGAAGTGTCTGGGAGCGATAATGATTCGTTAAAGCGTATTTTGACTGGAGTTGTATTATATCTTCTATTATTGTTGGAGATGCTTGCTGGATTAGTTTGCTCAAAAAAGCTTCCAAAGTCATCTTGGGCTGTTCTATTATAAATTCCAACTAAAGAATCACCAGTTAAGATGTATTGTTCTGGATTTGAGTTTGATGCTGGTGACTGTGCGTACACCTGGCTTCCTAAGTTTGCAAAGGCTGCCGTAATTCCTAAGAAAGCAATAATTTTGGCGTTCATTTGTTTGATCCAAATTATTTTTAATATTGCTAGTCTTTATTCTCTAGGAAAATTATTTTAATTAACTCTATCGTTAGGCTCTACAACAATAATTGTATTGCGTATATACTTAGCTTGTCAATTATTACTGTTGTCTTAGGTATTACCAAACTACAATATTTGTATCTCTTGGGAGAATACGATTATCTGATTCAGTTTACACGCGATCGCGGTTAGGCTTGGTTGATATATGCCAGTATTGCTAATAATTTGGCATCACAATTACTGAAGAACCATAAAAATTCATTCAGCAACACCAATTTCTCTTTCAGGTTAATAGCGGTAATACTTTCACTCACTTCCCAAAAGTTCACTTTCTCCTATTTTCTACAGCCCATCACTACCTGACGAAGCTATTTTATTCACCACTTAAGAATCTATTCGTAAAATTTGACAGCGATAATAAACGTACATATCAAACAGTGCCCCGACGAAAGCACAGGTCAAACTAATTACAACTAATCCGCGTAGGGGAGTTCCAGTGCCAAAGGTGGCGAGAAAATGGATAATCTCAGTAGCGATCGCCTCAGTTAACTCTTGTAAGCCAGGGATGTTACCGATGAGCGATAGAATGAGCAAGCACCCGCCAATGAGGAAGATGGGGGCAACAAAACTAAAAATGATCGTGAGTAGTAGGGAGCGGAGAAAGTTAGTGAAAATAGTCATTTAGGACAAACTCCGTGAGTAGAGATGACAAGAGCTAGATAGCGGGTTGTCATTTTCTACAATACGTGCGATCGCTCCGAAGCAGACAATCTGTCAAGAATCTTAAGTTTTCATTAAAAGAAGCGGCTACCAGTTACAGCATATGCAGAGGAAATAAAAAATGGCTGAAGTCTGAAAAAGCCTTGCAAAACCAAGATTTTAGCCAAGGCTAGCACCTATTTATTATTTTGTAGCACATTTAATAACAACTTTATTTTCTGAGAGCGTCTTTAATCTAAGTTAATGTTTAGCCTTATTCGGGGAGTGGTGAAGAAGCAGGGGGAGCAGGGAGCAAGCCCGCGGATTTCTCACGCATAGTGTAGGCAGAGGGGGAAGAGGAGTGTGGGGAGTGTGGGGAGTGTGGGGAGTGTGGGGAGTGTGGGGGGTAAGACTTCTTCCCCATCCTCCCATTCCCCATTCCCCATTCCCCATGACTTCCGCTATTCTTAAGGCAGTTACCGAGTTAGCTACAGAACATTGAACCAGACTACATCCAAATCCAGTTTAGGGGAATGGAGTCAGCGGCTGCTGGCGGCAATTTTTCTGGGTGGGCAAGTACTAGTTCACCTATTGAGGGGCAAAATCCATCGGCGCAACACCTTAGAACAAATGGCAGCAGTTGGGCCAGATTCCCTATTTATTGCCCTATTGACGGCTATTTTCGTTGGCGCGGTGTTTACTATTCAGGTGGCGCGGGAATTTATCAACTTTGGTGCAGGAAACATTATCGGCGGAGTGCTTTCTGTAGCGTTGACACGAGAACTCGCTCCTGTGTTGACAGCAGTGGTTTTGGCGGGACGAGTCGGTTCTGCCTTTGCAGCAGAAATTGGTACCATGCGAGTCTCAGAACAAATCGATGCCATGTTGATGTTAAAAACAGATCCAATCGATTACCTGGTTATCCCCCGCGTTCTTGCTTGCTGTTTAATGCTACCAATTTTAACCCTCCTGTCTTTGGTGACAGGGATGTTCGGAGGATTAATAATTGCGACAAATATCTACAACCTGTCTGATACGGTATTTTTAGACTCAGCCCGTAGCTTTCTAGGAATCTGGGATATTTTTAGCGCCATGATTAAGGCGTGTTGCTTTGGCATTTTAATCGCCGTAATTGGTTGCAGCTGGGGGTTGACAACAACAGGAGGTGCCAAAGGTGTAGGACAGTCAACTACAACTGCTGTTGTAACTGCCTTGTTAATTATATTTGTTAGCAACTTTTTTCTTTCTTGGTTAATGTTTCAGGGGACTGGCAGTGCATTCTTAGGCTTATAAAACTAATCAGTTATGAGTTATGAGTTATGAGTTAAGAGTTATGAGTTTTAACTCCTCACTCCTAACTCCTCACTCCTAACTCCTCAGTCCTCACTCCTGCCTCCTGCCTCCTAAAATAGGATAGATCCCTCCTACTAAAATAAAGCAGGATTTAAGACTGTGACCAGTTCATTTGCTCCTAGCTCCACATCAACTGTGGAACTCAAGCCTAGTTACAATATACCGATAGTCTTGGTGATTGCCGCTATTCCACTACTGTTAGTACAACCGTTGGTAGGCTTAGTTTTCACACTGTTTGGTTTGTTTCTCATGTTTCAGGCGTTAACGCTGCGGTTGCAATTTACAGCCACCGACTTAGATATTTATAGAGCCGAAAAATTAATTCGGCGCTTTCCCTACCAAGAATGGCAAAACTGGCGGATATTCTGGAATGGAGTCCCCATTCTGTTTTACTTTAAAGAAATTAAAAGTATTCACTTTTTGCCGATTTTATTTGATCCCAACACCCTGAGAACTTGCTTAGAACAACGTTGTCCACGTATTTAGTTCTGAGTAACATCTGTGCTGAGTCGTTTTGATTTAAACTCATAACTCAGCACTCATAACTCAGGACTTTTATGGCAGGTCAATTGTAATATTTCTGAAAGCTATTTATTCGCGTCATAGGAATTACACTATTGTTTATGAACCCAGAGGCATCTCAAACCCCAGAACCAATTGATGAGCGGTTGGCAGAAAAACAAGAAGAGAACAACGCAGTTGAAAATCCAGAAAATCCATCTGTTGAGTCAGTGGTAGAGACAGAAGCCATTAGCTCATCAGAGGACTACACAACTTCTGAGCTACTCATTTCCAATGCAGAAGTAGTGGAATCTACAGAGCTAACAGAAAATTCAAATGGCGAGTTTGTAGCGCAGTTAGAAGCGGAGAACGTCCCAGTGGGGTCAGAAATAGGAGCAGGAAATCAATCATTATATGCAGAAGCAGAGCAGCGTGTGGCAGAGTTGCAGAGCGCTGAAGTAGCTCTCAAGTCAGAAATAGCCGAGCTGCAAGCTTCTTACGAAACCCTTAAGGCACAGGTGAGTGAAACTCAAACCTCACTGGGACGACTTGTACAAGAGTCGCTGTTGCAGTTAGAACAACGCAAACAAACCCTGCAAATTTCTGTAGAACAACTAGAACGCCGTCAAGAACGTATCCGCAACGAGATGCGAACCACTTTTGCTGGTACATCCCAAGACTTGGCAATTCGGGTGCAGGGTTTTAAAGACTATCTCACGGGTAGTTTACAGGATTTGGCTGTTGCCGCCGAGCAGTTGCAACTGACGCCAAGTGTGGTAGAACGAGAAAAACCACCTGCAAGAGAGGCTAAACCAGTTGAACCTCAACCTGGAATACCCCAATTTGCCCAACAGCAGTTTCAAGATACTACAAAGCAAATTCGCCGCTTAATTGACCAATACCGCAATAAACCGGATTATTACGGCCCACCTTGGCAACTACGCCGTACTTTTGAACCAATCCACGCTGAACGAGTTTCTAACTGGTTTTTTACCCAAGGGGGACGGGGTGGTTTGCGGACAATGGGTAGCCGCTTACAGAATATTCTCATTGCCTCAGCTGCAATTTCGATATTACACAAGCTGTATGGCGATCGCGTCCGTACTTTAGTCTTAGCTAATACACCGGAGCGATTAGGTGAATGGCGGCGCGGCTTACAAGACTGTTTGGGAATTGGTCGTCCAGATTTCGGCCCAGATCGGGGTGTGGTATTATTCGAGGCATCTGATGCTCTCGCTCAAAAAGCAGACAGATTGACGAAAGCCAATCAACTGCCCTTAATTATCATTGATGATTCAGAGGAGCAAATCAGTTTGTCTCTGCTGCAATTTCCTTTGTGGTTAGCCTTTGCTCCTGACCCCAAAACAGTGAGAAACTATGATGATGACTTTTAATTTGTCATTTGTCATTGGTCATTAGTCATTAGGCAAAACAGTTTTCCGTTAGCGGTAGCGGAGTGTTGAGCCAGTTCTTAGTTCTGAGTAAAAAGTTAGACTCAGCACTCCTAAAAGTCATTGGTCAAGAGTAATACCTCTTGACTTTATTAAATTTTGAATTTTGAATTTTGAATTTTATTATGGCTATTTGGTTAACTCTATGCGGGACAATTGTAGTCATAGCTTACCTGCTGGGTTCTTTTCCCACTGGCTACATTGCTGTGAAGCAGTTAAAAGGTATTGATATTCGGGAAGTTGGTTCAGGTTCCACTGGCGCAACTAATGTACTAAGAACCTTGGGAAAAGGGCCAGGAGCATTCGTTTTAGTACTTGATTCTTTAAAGGGAGTATTAGCGATCGCTCTAGTTTACTGGTTATTCAATTTTGCTTCTAGTCAAAATTATATCCCCCCAACGGTAGATGTAAATCTGTGGCAACCGTGGATAGTAACTTTAGTTGGGTTAGCTGCCATCCTGGGACACAGTAAATCAGTTTTTTTGGGCTTTACTGGTGGTAAATCTGTTGCTATCAGCTTGGGGATTTTGTTAGCAATGAGTTGGCAGGTAGGTTTAGCAACAGCGGGTGTGTTTGCCGTCGTTGTTGCTATATCGCGGATTGTCTCTTTAAGTTCAATTGTAGGTGCGATCGCAGTTTCCATTTTCATGGTACTTTTGCATCAGCCCTTACCCTATATTCTGTTTGGGATTGCCGGTGGATTGTATGTTATTTTGCGCCATCGCACTAATATTGAACGGCTGCTTGCTGGTACTGAGCCAAAAATTGGGCAAAATGTAGCGACAGAACCAGAACAAACTGTATGATTGTCCAATCGCAAATAGATATGTTTTTGCCCCCCTGTGCTTCATTCAGCCGGGAGTTAAGCTTACGAACGAACTTTACCTTTAATTAAACGGTGGAAAAGGCGGCAAGGCCACAAAAAGGCTCCACAAATACTTACTGAGGTGATGGCTGCAACAACTCGCCAACTCGAACTAGTCCCATTGGTAGACTCTGAAGGGTGAGGTTGTGTGCTTTTAGCTAGTTCTGGCATTGAATGAGATAGCTGACTGGCTGTACTCACCCCTTCAATCGCTGCTCCAATTAGATAAGCTACTAGGGCAATTACTAGCCAGTGATTCATAATATTGCACTGTTTGAACTTTGAGCGTATGCTTGGCAGTGAGCAATCACTTGATTTATCGTACTAATGATTGCCGCCTTGCCCTAAAGATAATCGACCTTCAGCCGTATCGCGAATTAGGGGCAGTTTAGATTTTATATAAGTATTGAGGGTGCTATCTGCCTGAGCGTCAAGCACTTGTTTAGCTTTTAACTGATGGAGGAGCAATTGTACTAAAGCAGCATCGTCAAATTGGAGCAGAGTGCTAACCTGGGTAGACTCTATTACAGCCCAAAGCTGTTGCATCATTTTTGCAGTTACCATGAGTCTGTAACCTCTTAAGCTTTTCTTTATATTTACACAAGTTTGAGATTTGTGGTTAGTTTTTATCTGAAGATTTATAAAGATAGAAGCTGGAAACGCCTCAGTAAGGCAACACGATTAAGTTATGGCGTTTTTTAATTGATTGAACTAGGGACTGGGGATTGGGAAGATTTGAATGGGGATTCAGATCCCAACCAAATCTTAATACTTCTCTAAGAGACGCTTTAAAATAATTTCTTCCCCAATCCCGGAGCGCACATTCTTAAGAGACTTCGGCGCTGCAAGTCGGAGAATTCTGAGCATGGCCTGTTGAAATATAACACTCACTACTCCTTGGAAAAGCCCTAATGCAGACATAGATAGGCATCAGCGCTTTTTGTAGAGGGGAAACTTTAGTGGTTGCATTGAGTAATTTTGCCAGAATTTTATTGTGAACCTCTTATACAAGAAGTTTCTTGACCAGAAGAATCGGGAAAAACTGCTAAAGTATGATATCCAGGGCTATCTGTTCCATATATCACTCGAAAAGTATACAACTTGTTTTGACCTTGCCCTTCGGTAATAACTGTTAAAAGTGTATTGTCAGTAGGAGGGAGTCCAGGAATATTCAGTTTTTGAATTCGTCTGAGTTGAATTACATTCGCTGCGGAGTTTTTACAATCTTCTGCACTAGTATTAGGTTTTGGGCCAAACTGCATACATACTGGCCCATCAAAATCCATAGTTACCTGGGATGGATCGTTTAACCAAACTTTTTTAATTACTTCTCCAGCAGGAATAAAGCTTAAGTTTGTTCCTTGCTGATACGAAATATCGATTGTAGGTATTAGCCCCCCTAAGCCTTGCGCTTGGCAGGAAAATATAGAACGCAGAACGGCATTGTTAGCTACAGCGCGACCTACCAACAAAAACATAGCAACCGAGAAAATTAAGGAAGCTATAGGTAGGAAATAATGATTTTCTGGGGTATTTCCTGACAAGTTAGTATTCTTTTTCATGGTTGCAAATGAAGGAGATTGGTAGATATAACAAGGGGAGAATTACCATTATCTAATCCAAAATTGGTATAAATCCTATCTGCTAAAACTGGGTTGGTTGATTAACGTATATTTCAACATTTGTACCGGCTGGCAAAAACCAAATATTAGTTTGTTGTGACATTTGGGCGATCGCTTGTTGATTACGTTGGGAAATTTGGGGTACTACAGAATTCAAACCACCTTCCACAATCCCGGCTGGGAGGTCGCGTCTGTTCCTCGTGACAGTAGTAAGAGTTGTGCTACTACTGGTATTGCCGTCAATGGTAGTTTGTGAAGTAAGTGGTTGGAGTTCAGTATCACTACGATTGATTAACTCTGCTGCTTTACCAATACCTCCCAACACGAATAGTCCGACATCCATTGATGCTATGGACGAACTTTGACCGGGAAATCTGTTTGCGATTAAAGGTTTACCTTGGGAACCGCGAAGAATAATTGTATTGTTGGGTAAGGTTCGTTCTGTAACATTGCCATCATTTTGCGAGATCAGTTTAACTACGTTCATCTGCAAAAGACCTTGTTCGGAGAGGGAACGAATTTCAGTGAGCAATTCGGTGTTTGCAGGTAGAGCGATCGCACCATCGGCAGATTTTAATGGTTCTTTCAATCGGATCACAAATACGTTTTTCTCTTGACCTTCCTCACCACCACCACCTGATCTAGTGGTTTCCCCAAATATGGCTGTCGCCAACACGGCTTTTGCACTACTCCCAACTGCTACAGATTTTTGTCCCTGTGGTTGTGCTTGACTGACTACTGGAGGAGGAGTTTCTGGTTGTGGGGTTTGGTCAGGATTGGGGTTTGGTGTCTGTTCCTGGGGCTGGGCGTTGTTTATAGGTTCAGGAGCAGCTGCGATGTTGCTAGGTTCATTGGTAACATTTACTTGACCGTAGCTACCTAACTTTGCTAACCTTGTCCATTCTTCAAATGGGTTTGGTGGAGGTGGTGGAGTTATATTAACTACGGGTTGAGTGCTTGGCTTCACAACTGGTAGCTGTGCTGATGGCAAAGGTTGAGAGGCGGGTGCTTGAACAACGCGCTCAACTGGCGCTGGCCGTGACACGTAAACTGTTGGTGCGGGTGTTGGGATCACTGTCTGTCTACCTCTGGAAGAAACTGATGGTTCTGGTTGTGAGGCTATTGGAGTTCTTGATTTTGCCATTCTCAGCTGTTGTTGGGCAGCCTTCACCATCTGTGCTTGTTCAGTCAGGGCTAATTTCGTTTTGAGAGCATCTACTTCCACTTCTAACTGTTGAGATGTGGATTCATTAGTAGGCTGTGATGGCACTGGTGCAGAAACAATATTGTTTGGCTTTTGACTGCTGCTACCCATCAACTGGGACAAAAACACACCACCCACCAAAACGATCGCTAAGGTAGCGACCCCTACCAAGCCTAACTTTGCAAAGGGATTAGATGAGAGTGCTTGCTTACTCTGAACTTCTTGTGGAAGAGATAGGGACTCTTGCGGTCTTGCAGAGTCTTCTGATTCTTGGGTATAGCTAGGAGAAGATTCTTCTTCAAAGCCAACCAACCTTGACATCCGTGATTCCCAATCTAAAGATTCTACTTCTGGTTGGCGATCGTCGCTGGTGAGAGTAAATCCATTTTGGGGAGGTGTTTGGGCAGGAATTGAGTATCGAGTCATGGTAGAGCTTGGTTTGGATTTCCAGAACAATTTTTATCTTGGATTTCACAGACATTATAAATTTCTAGTCTGGCTTCACCAAGGCGATAAGCTGCGAAGTGGGATGGTAGGGGAGCATTTGGTAGTGAAGTTGCTGGTTCATCGATCGCTCGAACCAAAATTTGTTTATTAAAGGAAATTGATTTTCCCAACTTATCATAACCGCTAAAAGTTAATTGATTGGCAAGCATCTCTACTTTCCACATTCCATTACCTATTTCTGTAGGTTGAGAAATTTTTTGGATAACTAATACATTTTCCGCTCCTCTGTTAATATTTTCAAATTGGCTATCTGGATTTAAATTAGTCAGTTCTGACTTCAGCTTTTGCTTAAAATTATCAGCTACTAATTGGGAGGTAATTTCCCAGACTTGTGTGGGCGGCTGTTGCTGTGACCAGGTAAGCATTAAGCTCATCGTTTCACCCACAAAGCGCCGAATAGCCTCTGGCTGTCGTTCTAAATTTAGTTGGGGGTCTACAGTTATGGTGCGACCATCAACAAGTTGCACTAAACTTCTAGGTGTGAGTTTCTGACCTAACTGTTGTAACATAGACCCATGAAATATTAGCAAAATCAAGGTGAATAGATGTAAACCAAATGTCCCTACTGCTAACAGTGGTAAGGGGCTATTTTTCTTGTTTTCTGGCTTGAGTAATTGCATTAATAATTGATTATGTAAATTTAACTATCTTCAAGTGAAGTAAAGATCGATTATCTGACAAAACTATCAGATGTTTGTCCAGTTCTACATTCTCTTGATGTATCTTCGTTCAGGTTGTTGTAGTCATCTAGCAAACATAAATTACGAATTTCATATATTTCTAGTTTATCAGCGCGGACACTATAAATTGCTTTTTGCAGGTCAGTACCATTACCGGCTTGTGGATTAGCAAAATAATCTGCTGCACGGACAAGTAAATCTTTGTTGAAAGGAGTTATGAGTTTTGCACCACCAACTCGGTTTGTTTGAATTAAGTCAGCTACCATACCCACTCGCCACTTACCAGGTGCAATTTGTTTTGGCGGATAAACTCTTTTAATTATTAGTTGTGATGTCATCGCTTGGTTGGGATTTTCAGAGAAAACTTCTGGCGGTGTCATTTCTGCAACTGTGCTTAAGAAACCTTTGCGAAAGTCTTCTGAAAATGCAAAACTAGCTACCCAAGTGCTAGTACTAATCTTTTGGCTACCACCTTGAGGTGTGTTGATCTGAATTCCTAAATCTGATTTGGGGTTTGCGACTTCTTCAATAGTTTGTGGTGGTAAGGTTCCTGACCAGCTAAACATTGATATCATCGTTTTGCTGAGAAATCGGCGAATTGCTTCTGGCTCTCTGGCTAAATCATCAATCTTATCTACTGGTTTACCGTCGATTAATTGCACAAAGTTGGGAGATTTTCTCAGACTAAGTTGGCGAATATTTAGCCCTTGTAACAAGAATAAAAATAAAACTAATATATGTAAACTGAAGGTAGCGATCGCAAAAAATGTCAAAACACTTCCGGTTCTTTGTCTTTTTTCTAGTAAACGCACCATTTCTTCATCTCCTTTCGCAAAAACTTCAGCTATTGTATATGATGTTTTGCATATACTTACTAGTTACAACACTTACAACGATTTTATATTTTCTATATCCTCTCTTTTACTAAAGAAGCTGTACTGCTGATAGCGCTAAAGACTGCAAAACCACCAGCAGCAGCAACAAGTAAAGATAAAATTGGTGCTAAAATTCCCAGGAAAATTATGAACCACATCAAATCTGGATCAACATTAGCATTCTGACCTGGCCCATTAACAATAACTGCGGCAGTCAGCACAGCAATAATATTAAATGAAATCTTGGCGATTCCAATAGATAAAAATCCGGTCAGCCATGCAAAAATTGGTTTACCAGCGACAGGGAGTAAAGAACCACCTACAGCCAGTGGCCCTAAAGCTGCTATCAGCAACATAGTTGCTTCTATCAAATTCTGGAAGGCATATTGTAAGGAAACTAAAAAGTTTTTGATGCTCGTTTGGACTGTAGAACCTAACAAAGAGTTAAATGAGGTTTCTGAGACAATTCCAGTGCCATATCTGATGTTATCTACCTTATTTTGTAGTCTAACTATCCAGTTTTTATTTCCATAAGTATCTCTATATTTCTGCCAGAGAATGTTGACTTTTTCGGCAGCTTTGACAAAGCATTGACTTTGTTGTTCGCCAGTGAGTGATTGACAAGGACGAAGCAAAGAACCAGCTACTTCTTCAGCAATACTCATATTCAGTGCTTGCTGGTACATTTGCTCTGCATCTGCTGTCACCAATACTTGCTGATTTACAGTGTTTAAAAAATTCCGCACTCCCAGCGTCAGATTAGAAAGTATACTTCCATTGCCTGAGTTACTTAAGAGTACTACCACAATAAAAGGCCAAATTAAAGCTGATATGGGACGACTATATTCGTAGGATATTAAGTCTCTGAGGAATTGTATCATAAAAAATAACAGGGTTCCTACTGCGAAAAAAATACCTAGATTTGTCAGCGCTCCATACAAATTATTGCTGGTGTTATTTTGTAATAAATCCAGCCATTGTTTATCCCAACCTTCGGCAACACTTTGGGAAGTTGCGGTACCATTATCAAGAATCTGGTCAATGCCTACCTGGGCAAAAATTAGTTGGATAGCAAGTTGCATTTTGAGTTAATGGGCTGTTTTTTATATTTCCTGTTTAAGGATTTTAAACAATCTATGGAAAAATGAGACTTTTTTATCCTCAAAGCTACTTATTAACTTCTCTGCCAAACAAATCTAGTTGAGAAGTTGCTCGCAACAGTCGTGCGGCTTCTGTAGATGTTTCTACTCTCCGGGCGCGATTCGCCTCTTCTGTCTGTTGAGAAATGTTTGCCAAATTTAAGTTAGAATATTGCAAAGACTGATTAGTTTGTAATGACTGAGCGAATGTTTCAGCGACAATTTTCGATTGTTCTTGTTGGATTTTAATGGTTTCTTGGTTAGTAGTTAGTAATGCTAATACCCCCTGTCCTAACAAGTTGTCAGCAAGACTTATCACTTGTTTAACTGTTCTGTCAATCTGAGTACTTTCCAGTTGATTCTTAAAGCGATCAATCTGGTTATCAGCATCATTTGACCCAGCAATATCTTGCAGACTTCTCTCTGTATTTTCTAACTTAGTTTTTGTCCGAATTTGTCCATTTTCACCGAGAACACCTACCGCTACTCCACGGGTAATTACCCGATTGAGTTCATTACTAACTAAATTTCCCCGCACTGCTGCATTATTCTCAAAGCGGTTTGATCTAGAGTCTGAATTAGAAGAGTATAGAATCAAATTATCACGAACATTTTTCCCCGCAGCGACAGGGTTGGGTATGTTCAATTCTCCTTTAGAATTATTCAGAGCATTTTGACTCTGGACTTCTACAGGCTTTAAATTTTCGCTCAGATTATATTGAAGGTAGTTTTGCAAATCTGTGGAATATGATTGAAAATCAGTCCAAACCTGACCTAATCCACCCGTCTGAATTTGTGCCATTCCTGGTAGTATTGCCAGGGATAGTAAGGTAAAAGTAAAAATGGTAGTTTTCCGCATACATTTGTGCCTGAAAAAGGTAGACGACATGATGTAGTGAGTCAGAAAATTAGCGTTTTAACTATGATTTATACTTTTTGACTCACTGTTAACTGTTTACAAAACCCGATTAACTACTACGTAGATTCGCGACTAACTGACGTGCAAATGCAGAAATTGCTTCATATTTATCACTGTGAAGTTGCATCATTTGGCTACGTGCAGTTTGTTCATAAGGGTTATTAGCAACTGCTGCTAATTGTTCATAACCTGGATAGTAACGGCAGAATGTATAACTACCGTTATCATCTAGTAGCCATTGGCTATAAACGCCTTCTTTGCGGGGAAAAAAGCTTTCTGAAGCATTGCGAGAAATAACTTGGCGGGGATATTTCAAGATATCTGCAAAACTATCCACTGCAACTGGTTGAATGCGTCCAATCAATCGTGTTGTCAGGTTTTGCAAAATTTTAGATGCAGCTTTAGATCTAGCAATGGTGTCAGGATCTTGTCCTGATAAGATCACTCTAATACCTGCTTTAGCACCGTTCGCACAAATTCTGCCAACTAAGTCAGAAATTTGCTCGAATTCAAACAAAATTGGTGCTTCGTCGATAAAGAATATGGAAGCTGGACTACCTAATGCGCGTCGGAGTGCGGCTGAATAGGCGCTTAAGGATAGTACGGCTGCATCTTCACTATCTGATAGGTTTCTGAGAGCAAAAACTAAAAGTTGGGCATCGGTAGGAAAGCTGGATGGTGCAGAAATGGCTTGTCCTACGCGGCTAGAAAGCCAAAAGCGTAAGCGCAACTGAATTTGACTGAGGGCATCTTCTACTCTGCCTGTTAAAGAACTTAGCTGCAAGTGTTCTGGTGAGCAGAAAGAGAGAAAATCTTTTAAGGTAGGGGTTTTTTGCCAAGCAAGAGTACCAAATCCCGCCGCCATCGCCTGTCGATATCGCTCTTTGATACCCTCATCTCTAAAGAAGGCTTCTAAAGCGAGGTTGAGTAGCGATCGCACGGTTTGCGATAAAATTTGACTTTCAGTGGATGATCCTAAAACCATTGTCATTAACGCTGATTCTAGGAAGGCGGTATAATCGTTGAAGCGATCGCGCTGTTGTTCTAGTTCTAGCGATCGCAAATCTGGCTGTTCAAATAAGTTATTCGATTGTTTCGAGATATCAAAGTACGCCCCATTCCCCTCCATAAACTCTGTGTAGTCGGTGAATGTAGATGTCCCATCAGGTTTAGGGAAATCTAACGCCACAACCGGAATCCCATGCGCTAAAGCCTGAGTTAAAATCCCTGATACCAACACCGATTTACCAGCACGAGTTGTAGCAAACAAAGCTAAATTTTTGTGTTGATTAAATAAATCTAAATGTACGGGTGTTCCGCCTTCTTCAGCAATCAACTCAAAGCCTTGTCTATCACCCCGTTTAGTTAAAACTAGAGGCATTAATCCGGGAACTTCACTAGTTAAATATAGCTGGCGACGGTTGAAGGGGGTTGCTAACAAACCTTCCCAAACTATCGGTAGAGTTTGCAGCCAAATTTTCCAGGCATATTCAGTTTCCCTAATTACCCTGGCTGGACGTTGAAAACAGTTTTCAATATATCTTGTCGCCTCATCTAATTTCTCTACGGTGGGACGATGTACTAAAATGGCGACACTCGTATAAATCGGGACTGCACCTTCATATAACTGTTCTTGCGCTGCTACCGATTTCTTCAACTTTAATTGAGCATTGACATCAATAGTTTTACTTTTTTCTTGAGCCAAAATTGTTGTCATATTTGACTGTTTCAGCACTCGTTGCAGAGTAGTTTTCACTACTGCGGGATTTGCGGCAGTCAACTCACAAAAAATTTCGGTATCTACTACTGTTTCTCTAGCTAACAGTTCCCATAAATAGCGCAGTTGGGCAGATTTATTCGGCCAGCCTCCGGGTTTTTCCAAAAATGACAGGGCGCCAATATAACGATTGTTAACATTAACCCAGCGGCGATCGGCACAAGGTACACTAGATTCCATCAGCAAAGTTGTGCCGTGGATATTTTCTAGAAGCAATTTAGTACTAGCTAAATCTGAATTAACTTGCTCGTGTAATCCTTGTTCATCTAAAGTCATTAACTGGGGAATATCTATTGGCTGCGTATCATTAAACCTTTTCCAGATATCCCCCCAGAGTTCATTGGCAGTCAAAGGCTTGACATCCAATCCCATTTTGTTAGATAAGATTTGTTCCCAGCGAAGAAAACCTTGATTGTAAGCATTTGTGATCAGAGTTTCAATGCGTTGGTTTTCTACTTCTGAGAGATCACCTTTGAATTTTAACCACCAGGATTCAGCTTTGACTAAAAGCTTTTCTATCCAATCATCTGCATGTTGCGAGTTGGATTCAATGGTGTAAGTGACATAAATTCGTAAAAATTTGGGCTTACGAATACCAGAAAGAGTCAGTTCTTTGACTCTGGCTCTCTCCGCCATCAACAAATATTTGATATCTCGTGATGGCGAATTTCTGATTAGAGTTGCTAATTCTTTTTGACGCTCTTTGTCTGAACTAAAAGAACCCAGGTGTATGGTCATCCTTTCACCTGTAGGTATGTCTTTTAACCCAGCTTCAATATTATTAAAAAGTGTATCGATTTGTTCAGGTCTTAAGGTGGTATGAATTCCCTTACAATCAAAACCAAAAACAAAGCAGAACCGATCTTTTTGAGTGCCTTTTGTCAAAAGGTAAGAGCCAATATCGCGTCCATTCATTGCGACACGCAGCATTGTCGCCAAGTGCAAGGCATCTTCAAATGGTGTTAATCTACTTTCACTTGCGGCGACGCCGACGCTTTGTTTTCCGATTTTTTGCTTCATGGTTAACTTCCAATAAGCTCTGATAACGAGCAAAGCCTCTTGTCCAAGCGGGAACACCAATAAATTTACTTAAAAAACTCCAACTCCTACCACCAGTTAAAATCCACCAAGTTCCTATTCCCCAACCAGTCATTAGTATTGTCCACAACCATTTTTGAAATTCTTCTTCAAAAAGTCCTCCAAAAATTCCATTGATCATAAAATAGGAGGCTAAGGCAATTACCGTCCAAGGAAGAATTTGATCAGCAGGAATTGGCCCTAATGAAGGTTGGCTTCCTAGAACCTGGTTGACTGGACGAAATTCTTGTTCCCGCTCTTGAGACATTTGAAATATCTGAATTATTTACTGCACTTGTGGGCCAATTACAAAGCGTGTGAGTACATCAGCAATGGTAACAGCAACAACGACTAATAGTGGAGTTCTGGCAATACTTTGCCAATCTTCATCTTTACGCACTGCGTTAATCACACCAACCAGAGAAATTGCAATATAGAGTAAGTAAATCGCCCGCAACACATTAAATATCAAACTGATTGCTGTCTCGCTACCACCACCATTTGTTGCTGCACCACCTAAGTTTCTTTTGAAAAACCTTTCAGCTTCCCCAAAAAACTGGGCTTGTGCAGGGGTTGCGAAACAGTCTAACCAAAATAAACTGAAGATGATGGCTGCTGCTAAAATCTGTAATGATATTAGCGATCGCCTTGGTAAATTCACCTGCTGCCCAATTTGCTGGGTAATGACTGCAATTAAACTACCAACTAGTAAACAAAAGAGCAGGATAGGACTTTTTAGACTGATAACGCTTACAAGTACAGCACAAGCAATCAAAAAAGGTACAGATTCAACCAGAATAATCAGGCCGGATTCCACTCCCAGTCTTAACTTATGAGATCCTTTGACCGCATTGCCAGTTAAAGCTTTGAAAAAGTTTCTCTCGTGAGAACTTTGTCTAGACATTTGCTAATTTTCCTATGATGTACTATGAGTGTTGGTTGTCTAAAATTTTACTAGCTACTTGCAATCTAACATGATTGAACATCCATATTTTAAGGAAATTATGAAGTTCGCAGTAAAGTTCTACATTATATACAAACTATTATTAAGTTAAGTTAATAATATATTAATTTTTATTTAAAAAAATAGGAAATCAGGCGATCGCAATCAGTATCTATCCTTGAGCTATAACTATACTTGGTAAAAATTAAAACTCTTCGATAAGCATATTTAGTTATTTGAAACTCGAAGTTGAATACAACACTACAGTTCTTATTTACCGAATATCTATCGGTCAGAATAGTAGAAAAAAGTTCAACCGTCAACTATGTTATGATTAGATATGTTGAGAAATATTTTCGGTCACGTAACTGACTCTAATAGACCCCTCTCCGAATCTAAATCTCTACAGCCTTTGATTTTGAAGGTGTTTGATGTCAGTTGATATTGTTAATCTATGGAATGAGGTTGAAGATAACTACCTAGAACAGATGGGTCATAGTCTGAAGGTTAATAGAGCTAAGACCTTTAGAGATAAGAGTCTTCAGTATTCCAAAAATTGAAATTTTAGTTAGCCAACCTCGATTAAGATCCATTGCGTGACACCGAGACATCTAACTGTCAAAAAAAATGTGCTAGGAAGAACGGACAACTATAACGTGTCACAAACCCAGACAACATAAGGATACTACTTGAACTTATGCCAACGGATATAATTACCCGTCCTGAGTCCCTTACAGAAGATTGTTTCTTTACTTATGCCCTTGGGACTGATTTGCATGATACTAATTCCACAGCCCAATATTTACGCCGAATCAGGAAAGAAGATAAACCCTATATCGACATAGCTGTTTCTCCCAGACCTGGCTATCGGTTTGAGGTTTGCCTTATCCCTGTTGAAGGGTTCGCTCAAGAAACAATATTGACAAAAGATGGGTTCGCCAAAGCTTTAGCGATTATTTGTGCTGTATCTAACAAAGCCAGAAAGCGATTCCCTTCAGGAAATGGACAAGATATAGTCCGCTGTCAATTTAGTAACTTAGCCGATGCGGTAGCTGTAGCGAACAGATTGTCTGCATTGCCCTCTAATATGTATGAAACGATCGCCAAGTTACCAAATGCCTTGTGAGATTGTGTCTACTTGAAGATTTATGATTAGGACTGACGCAAAGAGATTTTAAAGTTTTTCTGCCCTCTGTCCCCTGTCCCTCCTGGTACTCTGTCAAGTTTAAGTTCATAGGTAAGCAAGTTTGTAGTGTATTCCTCCGGGGAAGCAAGCTACGGGTAGCGTATCGTAGTAAACACTTTAGTCCTTATTCTCTAAGCACTAAAGTGCTTACTACAAACTCTCAAAATTATCTTAGACATTGTACTAGCTAAAGGGACTTGAGATAAAAAACTCAATGGTTCATATTTCATCTGTTGAGAAAAGGCTTGTTATACAAGACTTTTAACCTTAATGTACAATTTTGATGCTTTTGTACGCTAACCTGTAATTCAAAGTGAGTTTTTTTTATGCCTACAAGTCCTTTGCGTGAAGAACCTCGTAACCAACGAGCGCCTGTAATTCGTACAAGTAATGAGTTTATTCTCTTGGAATGGTTAAAGTCAACTGGTCGTCTAATCGAGCGTGAACATCAAGAATCTGAATATCTAAATCAAGTAGAAGAAATTTCAGAAATGATCGACCTTGACGATATCCCTTATGATCATGATGATGATGATGCTGAAATGGATTTAGAAGCGTAATTCGTAATTCGTAATTCGTAATTCGTAATTGCTATACCGCAAGCGTTTCATTGATTTTGAATGGGTGCTTGATTTTCGCCGAAAGGCTAATATTCCTGACTTTTTAGAGAAGTCGGGAATTCTTTTAAAAGGCAACTTGTTTAATTTTTAGATTTGAGTAATAGATAAAATAATTGTCCATTGCTGACTGTCACACCAGCGCGATCGCCAGCTATTTTCCCAGTACCTAAAAAATAATCTACTCTACCTGCACCTTTAATTGCACCTCCAGCATCTTGGTCAAGAACATAGCGACTAATAATCTGCTCCTGCATTTTTCCGGTAGGATTAACAAAGGGAATAGAAGCGCGAATCAATGCTAAACCACCAGGAGGCATAAGAGATTTATCTGTAGCAATAGAACGCTCTGCTGTTAATGGTACATTGATAGAACCTTGGGCTGGCTGACCGTGATTTTCTTGAAAAAAAACAAAGCTGCGATCGCGCGGAATATAAATATTTAATTCTTGGGGATGCTTTTGGAAATAGTCGAGAATAGTTGGCATAGTTACACCGTCTAGTGGTAGTTTGCCATCATTGATTAATTCTCGCCCAATGCTTTTGTAGTTATAAGCGATATTACCCGCATAGCCGATTGTTGTCTGAGTACCATCGGGAAGCTGAAGTCGCGCCGAACCTTGAATTTGAGCTAAATATGGCTCAAGGCGATCGCGAAACCAAAACAACTCTAATCCTCGTAGTTTTCCTTTTGCACCTTGTAAACCATCTGCTCCTTCCAATTCCTCGCGTGTCGGATGAGGCCTAGGCCAGGATTTTAAATCAGGAGGTAAGCGATAAACAGGATAGCGATATTCTGCTGTGGGGATGCGACTGGCTGCGTAAAGTGGCTCATAATAGGCGGTGAATAAAACAGAACCTTTGGTGTCGTTACCGACTGACTGGTAAAGAACAAATTCCCGCTCAATGGCTTGATGTAATTCTGTTGCAGAATTAGTTTTTAATAGAAGTTCGCGGAATCTTTGTAAGCTTTGTAAGATGCGATCGCGTGTAATTCCAGCCACCGGATAGTTTTGATAAGCAGCCACTGCATTAGTTGTTTGCAGGTATTGGAGACTGCGTGCGATCGCACTTAATAGTGCCTTTTTGTCTGGTATTTCTCCATAGAGAGCCTCATCCAAACAAGAGCTATCGTTTTGACAACAAGTAACTGGTAATCTCTGAATCAATGGTGCATTTTCTTTTTGTGGTAATGCATCTTGATTTTCAGCAGTCAAGGACACTGGTATATTCCACTTTTTCACACTACATTCTGGCCGACTGACTTCCCCATGTGCTAAAGATTGCATCCGCACCAGCAAAATCGACAAAAACACAGGTAAGCTGATAACGAGAATTTTGTTAAACTTTCCTAACCCAGTAAATATCTTTTTCATCAAAATTAAAACTTTTTGATATTATCCCACTTCCTTCAAGAGTGCTGAGTTGGGAATCTCACTTCTTTACTCAGCACTGGCTCAACGCAGGGCTATTTCATTCTCATGTAGCCCGCCTCAGAATAAATTCTGAGGCTAATAGCAAAAGTCCACTAAAGTGGACTAAGAAAGGCTTTTAGTCCACTTTAGTGGACTTGGGCTATTAGCCCGGAACTTTAGTTCTGGGC
>JBGTMK010000195.1:0-3719 GCA_041743605.1 Nostoc sp. | reverse complement strand
GCCCAGAACTAAAGTTCCGGGCTAATAGCCCAAGTCCACTAAAGTGGACTAAAAGCCTTTCTTAGTCCACTTTAGTGGACTTTTGCTATTAGCCTCAGAATTTATTCTGAGGCGGGCTACATGAGAATGAAATAGCCCTGGGATTTTTAAGCACTTAAGTGCTTACTACAAACTCATCAAAATTAATGAGACAGACTACTTTTAAAACTACTATTAAAAGATTACTGAATTGTGAATTCTGGCTTGCTGAATTCTTCTTTAAAAGTGAGTATCTCGTAAAAAGCTAAGAATCGCTGTATTCAACACATCAGAAGAACCAGTTGAGGCGTCATGACAGCAATTAGACAAAATCTGTAATTTGGAATTGGGGATATGCCGATGCAATTTTTCACCATGACTAACAGGAAACCAACTATCTTGTTCACCCCACAAAACTAATGTAGGACAATTAATTGCACTCAGGTTATTTTGAATTTTGGTGAGCATATTTGGCTTACTTGCTTGCCAATTTTCAATTTCTAACGCTGCTATTTGTAACTCTTCGGCAACTTTTGCGATTGTACCAGGCAATTCAATAAATGGGTAAGTTATCCAATAGATATCTTCCTGTGTCAGAATTGAGGGATCAAATAATACTCCACGTCTTTCTATTGCCATAATTTCTCTAAATAGAGGTGCAAACAGATATGCCAGACGTAAAGAGTCAATTGTTTGCATTATTTCTAGGGGTGTTTGGGCAAGTAACCACATAGCCCAATGGGGTAGTTTTTCGGCAAAAACAGGTACATTTACTACTACAAGCCGCCCGATTAATTGCGGATTTTCTTGAGCAAGGGCAAGGGCAACTAATCCCCCCAGAGATTCAGCTACAATCACTGCTGGTTCATCACATAATGCCTGAATAACTCTTTGAAACTCAATAACTTGATGACCATTATGTTCTCTGCGAGATAATGGTTTTTCAGAAAAACCAAAACCTTTGGCATCAAAACAAATTACCCGATAATATTTAGATAATGGTGCAATGCTGTGGTGCCAATTATAGCTCCAACTACCCATACCATGTAGTAAAATTAGCGGTTTACCTCTACCTTTTTCGCCATAGGCAATTTGTACAGGATACCCTTTAGCATCAGTAATAATTATACTTTGCCGCCCTTTAGGAAAAGTAGCTTGCCACCAATCTTTCATTCCGTTATCAATAAATGATTTAAGCAATTATGGGTTTTAAGTTGCATAGCAACTAACAAGACATTCGGCGACCGCTAATTACGAATTACGAATTACGAATTACGAATTACGAATTACGAATTACGAATTATTTTAACCGCCTGTTAAGGAGTTCCACAGGATTCTAATTAGTATCACGGGTAACGCTACTAAAACAATAGATATTAGCAACAATCCAATCAAAACGGCAAAGATAAACCACTTGTCTGCACTCTTTTGCTGGCTGGGAAACTTTAAGTAATCTTCTAATAGCTTGATATTATTAATGTTAGCTTTCCAAGCAAAATCAAAAAAGTCTCCCAAAACAGGGACAGCGCCTACCAAGCCATCAATAATCACGTTCACAACCATTTTGCCTAAAGTGGCTCTAGATACACCCAGTCGCGCTGATTCTAGAATGATGTAGCAAGAAAACATCACTCCCAAAAAATCACCACCAATAGGTATGAGTCCGATGATTGGATCTAGACCAATACCAATCTTTGTGCCAGGAAGGGTAATAACATTATCTAGTAATCGACTTAGCTGACGCAGACGCTTCAAGGTGGGTGCTTTGGCATCAGGTTCAATCATCGAAAATCGAGGAGGAGAATCAGACATGAAGGCGATCTCGCTAACTTTGTATTGAATCGTTTGACATTCTACTCCCCTAGTGAGCTTTTGCAAAAGTTTTTTCAGGGATTTACTAATTAATTTTTTCATTAGATTGAGACTGCGCTTTTAAGCGTATATCTTCGCCCACAGTCACGTTTAACTGATCGCCGATTAGCATAACAGCAGCGCTCATCGACAGCCAGAGCATTAAAACTATCACAGCCCCTACAGCACCATAGACTTTATTATAATTGCCAAAATTCGCCACATAAAGCCGAAATAGGGCAGACAACATCGCCCAGAAAACAGCTGCTAAAATTGCTCCAGGCATCATTGGCGTGCCTGGGTTCCACTTGCTTGGCCCATAGCGATAGACAAAGCTAAAGGCGACAGCAACAATACTTAAAGCTAAAGGCCAGCGTAACAGCTGCCAAAGATGCAACAAAAACATCAAAGAACCATTTCCGCTCACTACCATTCCCAACAGCAAATCGCTGGTAAACACTGACAAAGAAGCCAATACTAAAAGCAGCATAGTACCGATTGTTAATCCCAGAGAGACTAGCTTGGCTTTCCAAAAGGGGCGCATCTTTTCTGAAGGAATTTGATGGATTTGGTCGAGGGCTGTCATAGCCGTACTCACAGCCCCAGAAGCAGTCCAAATTGCTAATATGAAGCTCAAGGAAAATAAACCGGTATTTCTAGAATTGGTAATTTCTGTAGTGGCAAAATCACGAATCAGAACCAGGGCTTCTTCAGGAAGAACTTGACTTAGTAGAATCGCCATTTGTTTAAAGGTGTTTTGTAAAGATTCTGCCAATAATCCAATAGCTGTGATGATCGCAAGAATTGCTGGAAACAGCGATAGCATGGCATTGAAGGCGATTTCCGAGGCGAGTCCGAAAAGTCGCCTTTTCATTGTCCTGGCAAAAGTTTTTTTGAGCGTGCGCCAATTAAGGTGGCGAAAGAAGCGGAAAAAGCGAGGCTTTGACATGATCTAGAGTTAAAACTGGTTGGGTTTCTTAACTACTGTGCCAAATTTTGGGTAGCGATCGCATCTATCTTTTTCCCGCAAGAATACCGAGTAAGGAGCAGAGAAAAAGTTCCTGAATAATGACTCTTGACTAATAACCATTGACTAATGACCATTGACTAATGACCAATGACTATTTATTTATGAATCAAGATTTAACACAACAGTGGTTGACAGAAATCCAGGTACTCAAAGAGCAGACGGTGGAACTACAACAAGATCGCGATGCAGCTTGGGAAAGTGCCCAAAAATGGCGTCAGCTTTACAACACAGAAGCAGAACAACGCCGCACAGATGCCCAATTATCCCAACAGGCGATCGCATCCCTCAAGACAGATTTGCATAAACTTAAGAGTCTTGAGGTAGATACACTAGCTGCTGGGACAGCAGTAACAGCGATCCAACAAGAAATAGAACAATTAAAATCTGTGGAAGATTTGCAAGCTAAACTCATCGCCGTAATCAAAGAACGCGATCGCCTCTTCCAAGCTTTAAAAACTGAGCAGGACAACCACGCCCAAACCCGCAATAGCCTTACTACTGCCTTGGGTGATGCTATTGATAGTTTGACACGCGAGCGAGCAGGGGAGAGGGGAGCAGGGGAAGAGAAATAACTCCTAACTCCTAACTCCTAACTCCTAACTCCCAACTCCTAACTCCCAACTCCCAACTCTTAAAATCCCATCGCCTTAGCTACTGCGCCCAATTCTGCGGCAATACCCTGTTGAAATTGACTGTGATTGTGTTTAATGGCTGTATCTGGGTCTTTTAGACCATTACCTGTAAGGACGCAAACCACTGTCGCTCCTGTGGGGATTTGGTCTTTCACCTGTAATAACCCGGCTACAGAAGCGGCGCTAGC
>JBGTMK010000194.1:0-1814 GCA_041743605.1 Nostoc sp. | reverse complement strand
TAAAGACAAAATATTCAGCAGATTAGTTGACTTTCCCATTCCTGATGGGCCAATCAGTGTTAGCCCTGATGCAGAGGTAGGAACATAAACATAATTTTCCAATGTTTTACCGCCGCCATCTTTTATAGCATCATAGATTTGCCTTGATCTACGTGCATATTCTGGCTTCAAAATATTTCGAGCTATATAGCCTTGCATAATTAACACAGCAATTACCTTCTGTAGCTCGATTGTCTTGTTCTGTGGATCAAAATATCTCGATAATCTTTCAATACAATGAAATCTATACTGTGGCTCTAGCTCCGTCTCTACAGAATCATAATCAGGTAGTTTTGTCACTCTTTCAACAAACTCATCTCTTGAAAGGATAGGAGGTAATGCCTGAACTAAGGGATTAATATTATATTCAGCTAACTTATGGTCACTGTATTTTGCAATAGCAGCCCAATCACCATTTGGAATTTCAACCCATTCACGCTCATTCTTTCCGTCCACGTTTACGCTCCAGTCGTTTCTGCTTAAGAATATCAAGATGATTAGGTTGCAACGATTTGGGTGGTTTTAAGCTTTCATTGTTCGTCTCTACAGCTTCCGTGCTAGTTGGAGTTTCTGTTTTTGCTAGCTCAAATCCCTCATTCTCACGTCGTTTAGCCTTTTCAAAAGCCCGATTTTCTCTAATACCAGCAACTTTTTTGCTCTTACTTAATGGTTCATCCTGAGCCGCCTCAGTCATGTTTTCTGCTTGACTAACTATATGTTCTATATCTGCTATTAAATCGACTTTTTGTTGTAGTGTTTTGCCTTGAGTTTTCTGCTGTTGCAATTCTTCGTAAGCAAGCATATACTCAATATCATAAAAGTTTTTGTTAATGTATCTACCTTCTGGGTCAATAAGATAACACTTTTCAAAATTTCTACCATCCTCTAATGGGAGGTAAATAAAATTAGGGTTCCTAATATCATAGGAAACTATTAACGATTTATCTGATTTAGAGAGCATATTACTTCTAGCTTTTTCAAACCATTGTTCCTTTTCTGCTTGATCGCAGCTATAGTACATATCCTTGCCCCTGAGTTTAATGCCTTTAGCAGTGATGGTGGCTTTTTCAGTTGGCATTAGATTTAACTTGACAATATCTTCAGAAAAGCTTCTAAGTCTACCAGAGCGATTAGCGATACCCCACTTCCACAACTCTCTAGGGATAGGAGGTACATCATCAGCAATCATCGCTTCATCCCTCTCATATTCATTAAGAGGTTTATTATTGTGGAAAATAATTAAATGAATAATAATTTCAGCAAATTGGTCTATATCGAGTTTACTATCCAGTCGATAATCTCTTGCGCCTCTTTGTCTAAAATCTGTATCCACATAACCAGGTAAGAAAGGCTTTACATACTCATGAATAATACGAAAGTGCCTTTCGACTAAACCCTTCCAATCTGCTCGGTAGGAAGCTGCATTTTCGATACGAACATAAAGATTAGGGATTAATGGCTCTACAGCCATTCCTGCCAATTCTCCCCTGTCTCCTAGAATTGCATCTGGCATTTGATTACAAGACCATTGTTCTTCAGCAATATCAATGTTATATTCCTGACAAAGCATGACTTTATCTGCGGCTACATTAGTTAAAGCCATCATCGCTCCTATCCAAGACGGCCCCTCTAAACCGACATAAAAACCCGTTATCATTCGACTAAAAACATCAATAATTACGTATATAACTGGTCTACCAATTATCCAGTTACGATTGTATTTAGAAACTAAATATACATCTCCGACTGTAGCATCAATTTGATATCGAGAACCG
>JBGTMK010000193.1:0-6721 GCA_041743605.1 Nostoc sp. | reverse complement strand
GCCCAGAACTAAAGTTCCGGGCTAATAGCCCAAGTCCACTAAAGTGGACTAAAAGCCTTTCTTAGTCCACTTTAGTGGACTTTTGCTATTAGCCTCAGAATTTATTCTGAGGCGGGCTACATGAGAATGAAATAGCCCTGTGGTAAATACACCGACTTTGTGGGGAATTACGTTCTTAATTATTGCAATCGCAATTCTCGGTAAAAGCATTGCTTCTATGTTGGCTGCAAAATTGGCTGGCGAAAATTGGCGGGAATCAGCAAGTATTGGCGCTCTGATGAATGCTCGTGGTTTGATGGAGTTAATCATCCTCAATATTGTCTGGAACAAGGGATAATTACCCCGGCTTTATTCACGATTATGGCAGTCATTACTACCCTAATGGCATCACCACTCGTTGCTTTTTTTGTTACATAATACAAGCTATGATAAATCTTCCGCTTAAGCAGATTTAAGTATAAAAGTAATTACCTAGTATTTGGGTAAAATTATCTGCTTTAACTTTGATTATAACCGCTATTTGGTTTGTATTTGCGTTTAAGCGCTATTACAAACTGACTAACTATTACTTAATTTTTTTAACGCCGATAATTAGAGAATTAGCTGCGAAAATCATCATAATTCTTGTTTACTGCCAGCTACTGCATCGTAACAGCAATTGACATAACAACAAAGCACAAATTACTCTTGGTTTGATCTAACAAACTTGACATTTTCCAGTTTTTTAAAGAATCATCTTCGAGAAACCAGATAGTTAATTGTGAGGAAACCATGCACATAGTTATTCTCGTTCTGGTTGAGGTGCTGATTGTTATTGGACTTTCAAGGCTAGTAGGATTAGCATTCCGTTCCATTAAGCAACCACTGGTAATTGGTGAGATTGTCGCCGGAATTATGCTCGGCCCATCTTTATTTGGTTTAGTTGCTCCCCATTTAGCAGTTACCTTGTTTCCACCAGAAACTCTTCCTTTTCTAAATGTTTTGTCTCAGGTGGGACTAATATTTTTCATGTTTCTAATTGGGTTAGAACTAAATCCTAAATACCTCAATAGTCAGCTAAAAGTAGCTGTTTTAACTTCTCATGTGAGCATTTTGGTGCCGTTTTCTCTAGGAACGCTGCTAGCGGTGATACTTTATCCCCTAATTTCTAATGCAAGCGTATCCTTCACCGCCTTTGCTTTATTTTTGGGGGCAGTGATGTCAATTACTGCTTTTCCAGTGTTGGCGCGAATCATTACTGAAAACAATTTACAAGGAACGCGTTTAGGAACGTTGGCGTTAAGTTGTGCAGCGGTAGATGATGTGACAGCTTGGTGTCTCTTGGCAATAGCGATCGCAGTTGCTCGGACTGGCGACTTTGCTGATGCCATACCCACAATTATCGCCAGCATAGTTTACATCAGTTTGATGTTGACGTTAGGACGTTGGTTTCTCCAAGGACTTGCCAAATATTACCTGCGTGCAGGACGCCTCAGCCAATTACTGATAGCTGGGATTTATATGGGCGTGGTTGCATCGGCACTAATCACCGAACTAATTGGTATTCACTTAATTTTTGGGGCATTTTTACTGGGAGCAGCCATGCCCAAAAATGAAGATTTAGTGCGGGAATTGGCAGTAAAAACCGAAGATTTTGTCTTAATCTTCTTGATGCCAATATTTTTTGCCTACAGTGGCTTACGGACGCAGATTGGCTTGCTCAACCGTCCCAAATTGTGGTTTTTGTGTGCGTTGGTTTTAGGAGTGGCGATCGCAGGGAAATATTTTGGCACTTATATAGCGGCTCGTGTCAGCGGCATTAATAAACGGGAAGCCTCGGCACTCGGTTGGTTAATGAATACTCGCGGTTTAACAGAGTTGATAGTGCTAAATATTGGTCTAGATTTAGGGGTAATTTCCCCCTTAATATTTACCATGCTGGTAATTATGGCATTGGTAACTACATTCATGACCTCGCCACTGCTGGAATGGACATACCCGAAGAAGCTGATCAGGTTAGATGTCATAGAACCGGAGTTTGAAGCAGAAACAGACGATATAGATACAGATGTCACCCCTGGAAGTGTAAGTTATCTTCGTCCCTACCGAATTTTAGTACCAGTGGCTAATCCGAGTACCCAAAAAGGGTTGGTACAGTTGGCAGTAAACATTGCTCTCAACTACCGATATCCTGCTATTGTTAACCCTCTTAGCCTGATTGAATTTGAAGAAGATTATGCCTTTGAAAGTACCCCAGATGAAGCAGAGCGATTAGTTGTCCAACGCCGCCACCAGCTAGATGAATTGATAAATACTCTCGAACCGCGAGAAACACGCTCTTATGTGCATCCTATCGTTCGTATATCTAGCAATGTGGCACGAGAAACAGCACAGATTGCCGCACTAGACCAAGTTGATTTAATTCTCGTGGGATGGCATCGCCCAGCGTTTAGTAGCAATCGTTTAGGTGGAAAAGTCGGTAAAATTCTCACCACTGCACCAGTTGATGTGGCAGTATTTGTAGACCGAGGAAGCGATCGCTTAGAAAGTTTGTTAGTGCCTTATTCTGCAAATATCCATGATGATTTGGCGCTTATACTTGCGCTCAGACTACTCATCAATCATGAAACTTGTATGTTGCAGGTTTTACACGTCTTACCCGAAAATCGCCTCAAGGATAAATTGAGTTACGAACTCGACATGATGATCGAGCAATTACCAAGAAGTGTACGCGATCGCATTGAGATCAAAATTGTCC
Organism: Nostoc sp.; assembly: GCA_041743605.1. Lineage (GTDB taxonomy): Bacteria > Cyanobacteriota > Cyanobacteriia > Cyanobacteriales > Nostocaceae > Nostoc. The sequence goes on along the minus strand of JBGTMK010000193.1, from coordinate 3,984 downwards.
AGTCCCCAGAGCCAATCCAAGCCTTAATCGAAGCCTCAAAAAGTGTAGACCTGACAATTGCTGGTACCAGTCGCACTTGGGGTATCGAACGTCAAACATTAGGAAGATATACAGATCAACTAGCCATCCAATGCCGTTCCTCCCTGCTAATTACCCGCCGCTACAGTCAAGTCACCGCTCATCTAGATTCCGCACTTCCTGAAGTTAGTAATCAAGAGGAGCCAGCCCTCTGGTAAAGCAGTTTGTACCACAGGGGCATTGGCTGAAAATTTGCCTAACTGTGAAAAATCGGATACCCTGACCTTAAACATTCAGCAATCAGGTATTTATTGCTGTGCCTCAAAAAGCTAATTGAATTGGGGAGGACAGATGCGATTAATCGCGTCTGTCCTAGGGATTGAAAGCGCGAAGTAAACAGCAATGTGAGTGCATTGTATGGGTTTTATAGAGCAGATAAAAAGAATGGATCAGGGACTAAAGACTAAGGAATTTTGCCAATGGCGCAAGCAGCTATTTAGCATCAGTATATTGGGCTTTTGTGCAGCGATCGCCCTTGAAACTTGCACTACTGCTGCTACACCAGTGGCAAAGCTAAATAAATGGTATTTTTCTACCAAAACACAGCAACTCGAAATCACCCTCTCAGCAAGCACAACTCCCCGTTATTTCTACTTAACCCAACCTCCTCGCCTTGTTGTAGATTTACCAAATACTAAGTTGGGTAACATTACCACGCAACAAAATTATTCTGGATCAATCAAAAGCATTCGCGTTTCTCAATTGAATGAGAATGACACCCGCATTGTCCTAGATTTAGCACCAGGCACAGCTTTTAATCCCAAACAAGTAAAACTGCAACCCGTTTCCCCAAAAAACTCCACTCGCTGGGTATTACGTCCGGCTATCTCTGGTAAAACTGCTGTCGTTAAACCAGCAAACTCCCCACCTTTACCCCAGAAACTACCTCAACCGCCTACTAACCCACCCGTAACTCCTGTTAACGCACAACCAGCCTTACTGACAGTTCCGCGTCCATCCAATGAACTGCCCTCAACAATTACTAATAACTTAGGACAGCCTTTTGTCACTGTACCTCCCCTAACTCCGAATACATCTTCTCAACAACCTAGTTTGATTCTTCCTCCTCCTTCTTTTCCAAGTCAACCCGGTAATTTGAATAGTATCCCTCCTTTCGGGATGTCGGAATTTCCAGTTCTAACAATCCCCAATGTTCCCGAACCTCAGATCATTGAGTTTGGTCAGCCTTTACCTAAAACTAAATTCAAATAAAGTATTGGGCATGGAGCATTGGGTAAGTAGTTAAACAAAATTAATTACACAAAATTAAGACATGAAACCCTTATTCAGACTAGAAACTCATGTGTAAATAATTCTGTGCCATTACTTATAAGGGGAAAGCTGAAAACCCTTGTAGACAAGGTAGCAATATCTCTCCCTTGTCTCTTCTCCATGACCCATGCCTAAATCTAAAATCTAAAATCTGTCCGTTTCCTGAGGTGTTCCAACTGCTCCCGGTTGAGCCGTGAAGAAGTTCTGAGCAGCTTCATTCTGATATATACATCTAATATCAGGTTGCCCACTGTCCAAGTTACCTGTGAAACCAAAGGTGTTCAGGCGATTTTTACAATCTCTTACCTGATCGTTAGTCACCAGCTTGCGTTGCTCTAAAAGCGCCCAGTTATTTTGCCGGATCACACATCCAGGACGCATACTCGGCTGGGCAACATAGACATTGAAGGGGTTGAGAGTGACGAACAGTCTAGCGTCCATCACCATCGCGCTGGCTCCGTACTGCACACAAATTTCAGGGTTCGGTGCTTTGGTATCAATGAATTCACGCGAAGCCACATTTGATGGGGCTAACGTGGTTGTAGAACTAAAAGCAATCCCAATCCCAATTCCCAAAATCAACACCCCTCCCATAATTGCGATGGTGAAGAGGTTAAACATAGGGGATTGGAAAATAGAGGGTTTAGAAGTAGTAGTCGATCTACCAGTGGGTTTACGTCTCATTGTTGCTTAATCACCTTCACGCCGATTTGGCAGGGAGTGGTCTAAAGTTGGCTCCCTCTTTCAGTATGCCTATTCTTGGCTGTAATTGCCTGTGACTTTCTGTGCGATATTCTTGTTCCTGTTTATCAAGTCCTGGTAACTATAACGGTTCTCGTACCCTTTGGGAAGCCGGTACGCGTCTATGGATGCCACTTTAAGATTTTTTAAACCTCTTCCTTCTTTGCGCTTCCCTTTGCGCTCTTTTGCGTTAAAAACATAACCCCTCTCCGCCACCGGAAAGGGGTTAATAACTGCCGAAACCACTATGTTGTACAGACGCGATGAATCGCGTCTCTATTGAGCAATCTCTAATAAGCGTCTTGCAACTCGTAGAAATCGGGCGAGATGTAATCCTTCCGCAAAGGCCAACCTACCCAATCCTCCGGCATCAAAATCCGCTTGAGATTTGGGTGTCCTTCGTAGACAATGCCGTACATATCGTAAGACTCGCGCTCTTGCCAATCTGCGGTCTTCCAAATCCAGTACACAGAAGGCACTACGGGGTTTTCTCGTGGTAAGAACACCTTAACTCGAACTTCTTCGGGGCGATCGCTATTATCACCCACTTTAATCAAGTGATACACACTTACCAATTCCTGTCCTGGCCCAAGGTCAACACCACCTTGAAACTGGAGATAATTAAACCCATAAGCATAAAGGGCTGTAGCGGTAGGAAGTAAAAAATCTGCCGCCACCTTAATTATCTCTACACCATTCTTGTCTGGTGTTAAAAACTCATGATCAAAGCCATTTTCCGTCAACCACTGGGAAACTTTACCCGCTTGTACCAATGACTCTTCTTTCTCTGCTGGTACTGGTTTAGATTCTTCTTCAGCCACGGGGTTGTTCCTCCTTTTGCGCCAATTCTTTCAGTAGTGCAGGTGGTACAGGCAAACCAATCGCTTCGGCCAATTCCTTCGGTGGTGCATAGCGAGTTTCTGACTGCAAATACTTACCAGTTAAGATTTCCTCTACTGGCTTCAGGTTATGAGTCGTGCTGTAGTAGCGGTGAGTTTGCTTAATTTTATCCCGCTCTTGCATCGATTCATTGGAGATTTTTTTCCGCAGCTTAATGATTGCGTCAATAATTGCTTCTGGACGGGGAGGACAACCAGGTAAGTACACATCCACAGGAATCAGTTTATCGACTCCGCGCACTGCCGTAGGGGAATCAACGCTGAACATCCCGCCTGTAATCGTGCAAGCTCCCATAGCGATTACGTACTTAGGATCTGGCATTTGTTCATAAAGACGCACCAGTTGGGGAGCCATCTTCATTGTAATAGTCCCTGCCGTAATAATTAAATCGGCTTGGCGGGGGCTAGAACGGGGAATTAGTCCAAAACGGTCAAAGTCAAATCGGGAACCAATTAAAGCTGCAAACTCAATAAAGCAGCAAGCAGTACCAAATAATAAAGGCCACAAACTAGAAAGCCGCGCCCAGTCGTAGAGGTCATCAACCGTCGTCAAAATGACGTTTTCTGAAAGGTCTTGAGTGATTGTAGTCCGCTCAATGGGGTTGATGATTCGTTCTTTGCCCTGGGTTGTTAAGTTAGAATTCAAGACCATTCCAAAGCTCCTTTACGCCATGCGTAAACTAAAGCGACTACAAGAATTGCAATAAAGACTAGCGCTTCAATAAAAGCCAATAGCCCCAAACGGTGGAAAGCTACAGCCCAAGGATACAAGAATACAGTCTCCACATCAAAGACGACGAAGACCAGAGCAAACATGTAGTAGCGGATGTTGAACTGAATCCAGGCTCCCCCGATGGGTTCCATGCCAGATTCATAAGTGGTGCGACGTTCTGGGCTGTAACTACTTGGTCGTAGGAGCTTGGAAGCTGAGAGCGCTAAGGCAGGTACTAGGCTACAGATTATGAAGAAGCCCAGAAGGTACTCGTAACCGCTG
>JBGTMK010000192.1:0-4018 GCA_041743605.1 Nostoc sp. | reverse complement strand
TCATGAATATTCAACGTTGGATTGCGCGACGAGAACCAAATTGGCAGCGTTTGGATGCACTATTAAGGCAGATAGAAAAAAAAGGGCTAAAGTCCTTACGGGCAGAAGAAATTAGAGAGTTAGCCAGTTTGTATCGTTCCGTGGCGGCAGATTTGGCACGTGCCCGCACTCAGCAAATCGGCAATACTTTGATTCAAAGTTTACAATCTTTAACAACTCGTGCCTACACGCAGATTTACCAAGGTTCGCGGCGACAAGAATGGCAGGCAATTCTAGAATTTTACCGCTGGGGATTACCATCTGTAGTCCAGAAAACATTTGTATACATTGCTGCTGCAACGGCGCTGTTTCTACTGGGGGGATTAGTGGCTTGGTGGTATTCTTGGCAAAACCCCAGCTTCATGCCTTTAATCGTACCTGAAAACTTGATTACCAAGGTGCGAGATGAGCAAAAATTATGGATGGGGTCAATTGTCGGCATTGAACCTCTGGCATCCAGCGGTATTATGATCAATAACCTAGCGGTGTCTTTTGGGGCTGTTGCCGGTGGGATCACAGCTGGGCTATACACAGCCTATTTGATGGTATTTAATGGCTTATTAATTGGTGCTGTTAGCACTTTGGTTGCTCAAAATAATCTGGCTTATCCTTTTTGGGCCTTTGTATTTCCGCATGGTTCCTTAGAATTACCTGCAATCTTTTTTGCTGGGGGTGCGGGATTTTTATTAGCAAAAGCAATTTTATTTCCTGGGAAATATCGTCGTGGGGATGCACTGAAATTCTATGGTTCTCAGGCGGTGCAGCTAGTATTTGGAATTGTACCAATGCTGATTATTGCTGGTGCGATCGAAGGCTTTTTTTCACCTAATCCCAGCGTCCCTGATGCGATTAAATATCTGACAGGAATAGGATTATTTGTACTTTTGGTAATGTATTGTAGCCGTAAGCAAAGATGAAATAATTTAGATATCGGCGGATTGGTAAACTGGAAAAATATTTTAGAACAAGGTAAATAATTTTCAGTTAAAACTTCACCAGTTAGGACTTAATTATGTAAGAAAATTATCATAATTGGAAGCTAGGATAATCATGGTAAAAACACCAAATAAAATATTGACCCTAGAAGAGTTTCTCGCCCTACCGGAAACTAAACCTTATTGTGAATACATTAACGGTCAAATCATTCCAAAACCTATGCCTCAAGGAAAACATAGCACTATTCAAGGAGAACTGTGTCCCACAATCAATTCTGTTATCAAAGTCCAAAAAATGGGTTGGGCTTTTCCAGAATTGCGTTGCACTTTTGGAGGATGTTCTATAGTTCCCGATGTTGCTGTATTCTCTTGGGCAAGGATTCCTGTAGATGAAAATGGTGATATTGCTAATATATTTGCCGCAGCACCAGACTGGATAATCGAAATTCTCTCCCCTGAACAAAGTCATACAAAAGTTACAAAAAAAATCTTACACGCTCTCAATCACGGGACTCAAATGGGTTGGTTAATTGATCCTGATGAGCGATTCATTGCTGCTTATCCTGCGGGACAACAACCTTTACCTTTTGAGGAAATTGAGTCTATTTTACCAGTGCCAGAGTTCTGTCAGGGGTTACAGTTGACGGTAGGTGATATTTTTGGGTGGTTAAAGGTGACTCTGTAATACAGCAGTTTTTAAGTTGGTGAGTTACAAAAATACCCCGCCCACGCTGTCGCGCACCCTCGCCGATGCTTTAGGGAGAAAGAATAGGTTTCTATGCTGTTTATACAGTCCTACTTGCCAAAAAGAACAGTTGAAATATTTTTCAGATTGATATATTCGTATTTACTAATTACATAGCTCAGTCCGGGTATATTTTGGCTGAAAAATGTATCAATTTTGATTAATCTTTAATTAACTAAAATTTAACTCACGCATTAACTACTCATGTCATCTTCTTGACTATGGACATTCCGTTTATTCACTAAACTTTTAACTTGAAAAAGTAGTTATGTCTTGAGGTGAATTAGCGGAACTTTAATGTCCAACAAACTAGGATTTTTTTATGAACAAGATGAACTTTAAGCTTAATAGCCTGACAGTATTAGGTATAGTCTCATTAGTGACCGCCACCTTTGGTCTATCAATATCTGCGGTTCATTCCCAAAGCGTCAGCACAGTTACGATTGATGGTTCTAGTACCGTTTTCCCAATTACGGAAGCAGCAGCAGAAGACTTCCAAAAGGCACAAAGCGGTAGAGTGAGAGTTACAGTAGGCGTTTCTGGTACTGGCGGCGGCTTCAAAAAGTTCTGTCGTGGCGAGACAGACATCTCTGGTGCATCTCGCCCCATCCTACAAAAAGAAATCGATGCTTGCAAAGCTGCGGGGATTCGTTATGTTGAATTACCAGTAGCTTATGATGCTTTAACAGTGGTGGTTCACCCCCAAAATTCCTGGGCAAAAAATCTTACAGTCGCTGAATTGAAGAAAATCTGGGAACCTGGGGCACAGGGAAAGGTTAACAACTGGAATCAGGTTCGTAATGGATTCCCCAATGCACCTCTGAAGTTGTTTGGCCCTGGTGCAAACTCTGGAACTTTCGACTACTTTACTGAGGCTGTTGTTGGCAAATCGAAGTCTAGCCGGGGTGACTTTACTGCAAGCGAAGATGACAACGTACTTGTACAAGGTGTTAGCCGTGACAAGAACGCCCTTGGTTACTTCGGTTATGCCTATTACGCAGAAAATAAAAATAAACTGAAGGCAGTGCCAGTTAACGGCGTATCGCCCTCAGAAACAACAGTTAAAAATGGTACTTACAGTCCGCTATCTCGCCCCATTTTTATCTATGTTAGTTCTAAGTCTATTGACAAGCCAGAAGTAAAGCAGTTTGTGCAATTTTACTTGCAGAATGCAGCTAAGTTCTCTCAAGAAGTAAAATACGTTGCTCTGCCAGCGTCAGCATACACTACCGCCCAGAATCACTTCAATAAGAAGAGATATGGCACGATTTTTGGTGGACAAGAATCAGTTGGGCTGAAGATTGAAGAATTATTAAGCCGTGAAGCCAGAGAATAAGCCCAATTGTGATTTTTGAATTAGTTCAAAATCTGCAATTTATCAAAGGGAGGTGTAGTACCTCTCTTTGTCTATTTAAATTCATCATCCAAAGAGCGATCGCATCCCAGCATGAGTAGTGTAAAACAAACTCAACTTTCTCGAAAGCTAGTGCGTGATTTACAAGAACGGGCAATAGAGTCTGTCTTGTTTCTAGCGGCACTTTCTTCTGTGGCAACGACAGTAGCCATTCTTGGTATCTTATTTTACGAATCTACAATATTTTTTCAAAAAGTATCTTTATGGGAATTCCTTACAGATACTCAATGGACACCTTTATTTGATGATAAGCATTACGGTATTTTGCCGCTGGTGACAGGAACATTAGTCACTACATTTGTTGCTTTATTAGTAGCAGTACCGCTAGGTACAATTATTGCTATTTACTTGAGTGAATTTGCTTCACCCATCGTCCGGGAAATTGTCAAGCCAGCTTTAGAATTGCTAGCGGGTATTCCCACAGTAGTTTACGGTTATTTTGCGCTCTTATTTCTCACACCCTTGTTGCAGGTAATTCTGCCAGATTTGCCTGGTTTTAGTATGTTAAGTGCGGGACTCGTCATCGGTATTATGATTATTCCTTATGTCAGTTCCCTGAGCGAAGATGCCATGCGTACAGTACCCGCACATATACGCGAGGCTTCTTATGCAATGGGGGCTACCCGCTTCCAGACAGCTTTGCGAGTGATATTACCAGCTTCTATTTCTGGCATCTCTGCGGCTTACATTTTGGGTATTTCTCGTGCGATCGGTGAAACAATGATAGTGGCTATTGCTGCGGGTGGACAACCAAATCTGACCCTTAACCCGATGGAACCAGCCGCTACAATGACAGCCTACATTGTATCTGTGAGTCTCGGCGACTTGCCTCATGGCAGCCTGGAATATCAGACTATCTTTGCAGTTGGACTGACGTTAGTGCTA
>JBGTMK010000191.1:0-3550 GCA_041743605.1 Nostoc sp. | reverse complement strand
ATACTGGTTGACTGACAAAAGTCTAAGTAAAAAAAGAGGCGCAGACTTATGTCCCTGTTTAGCTGGTACTTTATTTTATTGCAAGTCTCTAAAGATTTCCCTCTATGAAGCTCAAAAGCTCTTCCTCAAACGCTGTCAAATACGGCCGCTTCAACTCCCCCAAGTGCTTCAGCACAGCACGGGCTGCCTCTTCCAAGTTTTCATTTTCCCGTAATCTACTGATACGATCGCTAATCTGCTGCATCTGCTGACATTCCGACTCCAGATAATTCAGTGGCTTCAGGTGGTCGATTCTGACGGTGTACTGCCCGTCCCACATTGTGACTGTGCAACTAAATTCGCCTACATGATTGACGATGCCCCAACATCCGCCTTTTCCTCGTAAATCAGGATTATCTTTGGCAATAATCTGGCACACTTCCCCAACACGGTAAGGATTTGGAGCTTTGGTACGTTCCATAATCCTTTGCACCACATCTTTCACAATTCTACCAGTTGGCACTTTCCCAGCAGCTTCTTGAACTGACATCTGCCATGCCTCTCGTTGTACTTCTGGTTCTAAAGACACCAAAGGTCTTACTTGACGTTCATTTGTAGGAAAAATTTGTAAAACATCCGTGGATATTTCCACATTTTGTAAACCAATGGTTAACAAATTTTCCATGACTGTCGCTGCGGCAATTTTATAACTAGCCGCTATCCGCGTGTAACCAAATCTATCTTTGCAATATTGTTCAAATGTTTTATGCGTGGAACGGTACAGCCGGCGATCCCGCAATTCTGCCAGTGCCTTACCCGCCTCAAAAAACGCTCTTTCCACACGGCGCTCTAGGTGAAGGCGATCGCGCTCCTCCGTTTCAGACAACTCCTCTACTTCAGCAGCAGTAACTGTAATTGTTGCTGAAGCTGGATTTTCTGGATCAAAGATGTCTTCGGTAGAACTAGCGCTTGCTTTTAAATTATTGGATGCAGCAGAGGTGGTTTTTTTGCGATTAGAAGGTGGTTTAGCCATTATTCCACCCCTTTAGTTCATAAGTATTTGCTGGAAGTCAATTGCAACGTAAATTTTAAGCATAGTTAGAAACTGCCATTGTACAGAGCGCAGTGCCCAAGACAATTGCTTTTCAAATGATGTAGAGGGAAGAGCAAAAGAATTGATGATCCCAATATCAAGCTTTTTCCTCAGTTTCTGCAATCTTTTGATATCCAAACAAATCATTAGGAGTGCATTGCAAGCTATCACAAAGTTTCGCCACCCTTTCAAACCATTCAACACCGCTGCGATTATTTTCCCAATTCCGAACGGTTGTTTCCGTAACTCCCACTAAATCAGCTAACTGCCGTTGTGTTAAACCAACTCTTTGTCGCAGACTAGCGATTCCCTTAGATGGTTCATTTTCATTCAGGGGAGGATTCAGGGCATTAATTAATGCTCTTTCAACTTTAAAAAGCAAATCTTCTTGTACTTCAACGTAAGAAATTCTGATTCCTGACTCTTCAATCAAGCTAGATAGCTTGTAATGAGATTTCCATCTTTTTCTAAGGTTTTCTGACTTGCCAACATACAAAACCTTGCCTTGGCTGTTCACGACCAAGTATACACACGGGGTTTCTGGTAGTTTGGCTAGGTCTTCGATTGCCATACATGGCAGGCTTAAAACATGAAAGTTCTCTAGGGCTAGCATAAAACCTTTTACGTTTAATGATTCTAAAATAGTAAAACTATTTATGCTAAACGTCAAAAATATGTTGACAACGTAAAACTATTTACGGTAAATTGATAATAGAGAAAGCGCTACCGACGACCAATCTGAAGCGCTTCTCTATGTCCATTAAGACTTTATCAATTATGACTCACGTTATTTACACAGCACAACAGCTGCAACTGAAATCCATTGCCCGGCTCAAGCAAATCTACAGCGAAATTGCCTGCACAGTCGAAGTAAGCGACAAACGCTGTAAGGATGCCTGGATTTCCGCCATTGTTAACTATCAGTCAAGCAAGATTCAGAAACTCACTACTGTTGCCCCCGACGAACAAGCCGCAGCCCAAGCCGAATTCGACAGCTACATCGCTGACCAAGCCCAAGCCATAGCCCCCGAACCCCTCACAATAGTCGAAATCTCGTTTGACCATCACGAATATTACGCTGATGACAAACTGGTAGCAAGCATCAGCCATGACGATAAACACTTAACGCAACGCTGGGTAGTCATGATCAACGATAAAGAATTATTTCGTGCCAATACTTTAATGCGTTGCGATCGCTTCATCTGCACTCACTATAAAGACGGCTCATTACCTGTGCAGGAAAAAGAAGCAGAGGTGCAGGGGAGCAGGGGTGCAGAGGGGAAAAACTTACAACAACTTTCTCCTCTGCCCCTCTGCGCCTCTGCCCCCATGCTTTCCTCTTCGACCGAAAACCAAATCATGGCGCATATCTTCAACGAGTGCCAGAACTACAACAATTCGCAATTCGCAAGTCGCAATTCGCAATTAAATGCCATAACTAAAAGTGAAAAGCTTTACACCTGTAATGATTCAATCATTAATTCTCTTGACAATTGCGAATTGCGAACTGCGAATTGCGAATTGCTTAGTAACTGGTGGGTGAAGAGGCGTTATTCAGTCCAGCAGCAGTATTCTAACTCGGTCTATGATGCAGTGCGATCGCTGTCGATGGCAGATACTTCATTTGCAACTGAACCTACTCTTGAATACTTGCAGCATCGCCCATTGCAACAGCTAACTACTGACGAATTACAGCAGTTGCTAAATGCAGAAGTGGCTAACTGTGAGCAGTTAACCGCTCAAAACTGGCAACGGTTACGGGAGCCTGTAACAGCATAATTCCAATTCGCAACTCGCTTTTTCGCAATTAAACTGCGAATTGCGAATTGGAAATTACGAATTGATATTGCCCTTTCCCCCTTCCCCTAATCATTCACTCATTACAAATATGCAACCCACAATCGCAATCCCCCGACACTGGGGCTACCCTCGTTTTGGCTTTGATCAGCGTACAGAACAAGGCATCATCTTGGGACTTTATTACTATCCCTCTGGTACAGAGTTGGCTGAACAATTTGATGATGGTTGGCGCTATGTACTGATACCTAACAAGAATTCTGATGAAATATCGTACTTGCAAGAGAATCAAATCCAACCGCTTACACCAGAAGAATTATTCCAGCAAATTACCGCAGAGATTGACTTTTATCAACAGCAGATAAATATTCTCAACCGACAGTTAACCGCATTAACTAAGGGTGCAAACAATGGCTAATTCTACAGATAGCTTTGACCGCAGAGCAAATCATTTGCTGCGTTCGATTCGACTTTGTGGCGGTTGTGTTCCATTGCATCGTCTTCAGTTGCAATTCTCCGATTCAGTTATTCAAACACTGCTGGATAAAGAACTCGTGCAAGTGCAGAACACGGGACGCGGTTTTTTGTTGGAGATTGCCGAGGATTTTTAGCTCTTAATCCAAGAGGAACCAATCATGAAACTTTATGCTAAGACGATTGCACAGACTTTACCCGATTGGG
>JBGTMK010000190.1:0-3514 GCA_041743605.1 Nostoc sp. | reverse complement strand
ATTCGTACATCCCCAATTAAATGGGAAAATGGATGTACAAAGGCAGTTTGATGGATTTGGGCTTCAGCTAAATTCTTTGACCACGGGGTTGGGGGTGCCGCCGTGCTGCGGACTGCCATTGCGAGATTCCTCCTGTATTGTCATTTGTCAGTTGTCATTTGTCAGTTGTCATTTGTCGAGAGCTAATGACTAATGACTAATGACCAATGACTAATGACCATGACTATTGATATTGATCTTTTTTGCTGTAAATAAGGCGATCTTCAACGTAAATGGTATCTATGATCGCCACCACCACTGCATCTAATGGACGTTGTTCATTTCCAGTAACTTGACGAGCAGCACTACCACGACTGACAAGTACCCACTCATCTACTCCTGCTCCCACACTATCTGCTGCTACCTCGTATTGTGGCAGGATGTTTCCATCTTCATCCACTAATTGTAACAACAGTAGTTTCACACCTCTGAGACTTGGATCTTTTTGGGTGCTAACTACTGTGCCGCGAACTTTGGCAACTTGCATTACAAATTACGGTCTTCTACCGAAAGGACGAATTGCATTCACATTTTCCCGGAACTGCTCTACGTCTTCTGTATAACGAATTGGGAGGACGTATTCCAAGTTTTCGTGAGGACGAGCAATGATGTGAGTAGACAGCACTTGTCCGCCATTAACTCTCTTTACAGATTCAACTCCTGCGGCCACAGAAGCTTGCACTTCCGAAACGTCACCCCGAACAATGACCGTTACTCGACCACTACCAATTTTTTCATAACCTACTAAGGTGACGCGGGCAGCTTTCACCATTGCATCAGCGGCTTCCACCACTGCTGGAAAGCCTAGCGTTTCAACCATTCCCACTGCAATTGACATTAGTTTTAATCCCTATTTGAAAGTTTTTAGCCTTGGACAAAAGTGATGCTCTTTTCAGGCAAAGATTTAATTTCTTTGTTTAAACAGCTTTTAAGTACGGAATTGTTCTACCGCTTCTGTGTAACGTATCGGCAAGACGTACTCCAGGTTTTCGTGAGGACGAGCAATGATATGAGTGGATAACACTTCACCACCAAAGACTCTTTTTGCCGCTTCAACCCCAGCTGCTACAGAAGCTTGAACTTCCGATACATCTCCCCTTACTATCACTGTGACACGAGCGCTACCAATTTTTTCATAGCCTACTAAAGTGACACGGGCGGCTTTCACCATCGCATCAGCAGCTTCCACTACTGCTGGAAAGCCCTTCGTTTCAATCATCCCAACTGCAATTGGCATCGCAGAACTCCTACAAAATGAATCTAATCAGTACTGTCGTTTGAAATTTTTGACGGGGAGAGCTTTATCTTAGAGCTAAGAAAACACTTCCAAATTAAGCATAGGAAAGCTTGGCGTCCCTGGCAATATAAATCACTATAATAGTTTATGATAAGAAAGTTTTAAAAAACTTAACAAAAAGTTATCTGTGCTACTGGGCAATTAAAGTTCACTGATTCCTAGAGCAGCCACTTATGCTTTATAATTTTTTTATCACATTTACAAAACGACATTCATAACCAAGGCTAATCCTATCTGGCAAAGGACAAGCATAGGCTGTGTCTTTTACTGTATCTATCTTTCCTCAAATATTGCTGTATGTACAAGGACTAGGTGAAAAACACATAATTTTTTCAAATATATCGTATAAAGTACTTTGCTTAAAGTAGAAATACAAATGTAAAAAGGTCGGTGATGTTAAGGCAAGTAAATGCTTTTGCTTATGTAAAGTTATATTTTACTTATATTTAATAGGGTAACGTTAAGTAAAAGTACTTCTGAGAATTTAGTTAAAGCAATAGTAGAAAAAACATCGGGCTTTTGGTAGATTAATTATATTAAATAAATAACTGTTTGAAAGTTTTTTAAAATCAAGGCTGAGTTGTCAAGGAAAATTTAAATGGATCAATTTCTATTTTCAACAAGTTGGTTTGTGCCTTTTTATAGCTTATTGGGTGCAATTTTGACCTTGCCGTGGGGAATAGGAATAATTCAGCGAACCGGGCCAAGACCTGCGGCGTACTTCAATTTGTTGACGACCATTATGGCCTTTGTCCATAGCTTGTTTGTATTTCAAAAAATCTGGGATAGAGAATCAGAAAAGTTACTAGTTTCCTGGTTTCAAGCAGCTGATTTAGACTTATCTTTTAACTTGGAACTGTCGTCAGTCAGTATTGGGGCAACAGTTTTAATTACGGGGTTAAGCCTACTGGCGCAAGTTTACGCTCTGGGTTACATGGAAAAAGACTGGTCGTTAGCACGTTTTTTTGCGCTGCTAGGATTTTTTGAAGCAGCGTTGAGTGGTCTAGCAATCAGTGATTCTTTGTTTCTCAGCTATGCGCTTTTGGAACTTCTGACGCTTTCGACTTATTTGCTGGTGGGGTTCTGGTATGCTCAACCACTAGTAGTAACGGCGGCGCGAGATGCATTTTGGACTAAACGGGTAGGAGACTTGTTGCTGCTGATGGCTGTAGTGACACTTTCCACCTTAGCCGGGAGTTTGAACTTTTCGGATTTATATGAGTGGGTGCAAACAGCTAATTTAAGCCCAATGACATCGACGTTGCTGGGGTTGGCATTAATTGCTGGGCCTGCTGGTAAATGTGCCCAATTTCCACTGCACCTGTGGTTAGATGAGGCAATGGAAGGCCCCAACCCCGCTTCGGTAATGCGGAACTCGTTGGTAGTTGCTGGGGGTGCTTATTTACTATATAAATTTCAACCATTGTTAGCATTGTCGCCAGTAGCCTTAAATGCCTTGGTAGTGATGGGCACGGTGACAGCTATTGGGGCGACCCTAGTATCTATAGCTCAAATTGACATTAAGCGATCGCTATCTCATTCCACCAGTGCATACATGGGGTTAGTGTTTTTGGCAGTGGGGTTGCAGCAAGGGGGTGTAGCCTTGATGTTGCTGTTAACTCATGCGATCGCAAAAGCATTATTATTCATGAGTTCCGGTTCAGTCATCTTGACTACCCAAAGCCAAGACTTAACAGAAATGGGCGGTTTGTGGTCAAGGATGCCAGCCACCACCATTGCCTTTATTGTCGGTTCAGCCGGAATGGTGACACTGCTACCACTAGGAAGCTTTTGGGCAATGTTAGCATGGGCTGACGGTTTTGTAAATATAAGCCCTTGGGTGATTGGGGTTTTATTATTGGTTAATGGCTTGACAGCATTAAACTTAACCAGAGTATTCAGATTAGTCTTCTGGGGTAAACCGCAACAGAAAACCAGGCGCACCCCAGAAGTTGGTTGGCAGATGGCCTTACCAATGGTGATTCTCACAGTTTTCACTCTGCTTGTGCCTTTGATGCTACAGCAATGGTACTTGCTACCAGATTGGGAAAGTATTAATTGGTATGTAGCGTTAGCGTTGTTTACTTCTACCGTGGTGGGAGTAGGTGTAGGGTCTACAGTTCATCTACACAAAGCTTGGTCAAGATCCAGAATCTTGGCGTGGAGATTTGTGCAGGA
>JBGTMK010000189.1:0-13122 GCA_041743605.1 Nostoc sp. | reverse complement strand
TCTTGTTGTCTATCGTGGTAATCTTTCCTTTTTTGTGGAACTGGCGGGCAACTCTGATCTCTGCCTTGGCGATTCCGACATCTTTGTTGGCAACGTTTATTGTCATGGCAATTTTTGGCTTCAACCTAGAAACGATTACCTTGTTGGCTTTGGCCTTAGTTATTGGCAGTGTAATTGATGATGCGATCATCGATGTCGAAAACATCATGCGGCACATTGATGAAGGGGAAACTCCCCGCCAAGCTGCCTTTTCAGCTACAGATGAAATTGGCTTAACAGTCATCGCTACCACTGCTACAGCAGTAGCGGTTTTTTTGCCCATTGGTTTGATGGGAGGAGTCATCGGACAGTTCTTCAAGCCATTTGGAATCACAGTTTCAGCAGCCATGATTGCTTCGACATTGGTTGCTCGTACCTTGTCACCAGCCTTAGCTACTTATTGGTTAAAACCTGCTAATTCAAATCCCCAACGCCGCCAGGAAGGAAACATCTGGGCGAATTTTACCCGATTTTACAGAAACTTACTCCACTGGTCTTTAAACCACCGCAAGACAGTTGTCGCATTAGCCATACTTAGTTTTATTGCAGGTATGGCACTGAGTCTACTAATTCCCAAAGGATTTATCCCGAAATTAGATCGCGGCGAGTTCAATATTACCTACACCGCACCCTTGCCGAGTATTCCTGGTAGAGGAGAGGAACAGGGGAAAGATTCTAGTCCCCAATCCCCAATCCCCCATTCCCCATCCCCAACCCCTTAAACGATTCCCTAGAGGTTGCCAAGAAACTAGAAGATGTAGTGAGAAAATCTCCAGTAGTGGAAACAGTCTTTACTACTGTTGGTTCTCGTGAAGGTGAGCCAAATAAAGGTACGCTTTATGTGAAGCTCAAAGAAGACCGCAACATCAAGACTGGAGAAGTACAAGACCAATTACGCTCGTCTTTGCCTAATCTCCCTGGTGTGAGTACCAGTGTGGAAGATATTCAATTTGTTGACACTGGTGGACAAAAACCCTTACAGGCATCACTACGAGGCGATAACCTCCAAAGCCTCAGCAAAGCTGCCCAGGCAATTAAAGAGCGCATCGAAAAGCTACCGGGATTTGCTGATGTCACTGTAACAAGTGAAACGAATCCACAGGGTACAGTTTTTCAAATTGAGCGGCTCAACAATCAAAGGGTCGCCTATATCAGTGCCAATTTGGGCAGAGATTTGTCTTTAGGTAGTGCCACAGACCAATTGGTAGCGGAAGCAAAAGAAGTTTTACCTGCTGGTGTAACTTTAGACTTGGGAGGAGATTCTGCCCGCCAAGGTGAAGTATTTGCTAGTTTTGGCACTACTTTGGTATTATCAGCACTCTGTATTGTTGTGGTGCTGATTTTGCTGTTCAAAAGCTGGATAGACCCAGTAGTTATTGGTGTTTCTTTACCCTTATCAATTGTGGGGGCGATGCTAGCCTTACTCTTTACCAAGAGTGACTTTGGCATGATCTCGCTGATTGGCTTTGTCTTTTTGTTGGGACTAGCAAACAAAAATGCCATCTTACTGGTAGATTACATCAACCAACTCCGTAAATCTGGTTTAGACCGCACAGAGGCGATCCTCAGAGCAGGGCCAGTGCGCCTCAGACCAATTATGATGACCACAGCCTCCACCCTCTTAGGGATGCTACCAATCGCTCTAGGTTTTGGTGCTGGTTCTGAATTGCGATCGCCAATGGCTATTGCGATCGCAGGTGGACTCATAACTTCAACTATCCTCAGTTTAATTGTCGTGCCAGTCGTCTACAGCATTTTGGATGATTGGTTTCCCCGATTTCAGAAGAGGGGGACAACTTGATGCAGGTCTTTGTCACGGGGGGTACGGGTTTTATTGGCGCTCACTTGGTACGGTTGCTTTTGCAACAGGGATATGCAGTGAAAGCGCTGGTACGCTCAAGCAGTAATTTGGAGAATTTACGCGGTTTGGATGTGGAAATAGTCAAAGGCGATTTGAATGATCCAAATCTCTGGCAACAAATGAGAGGTTGTAAATACCTATTTCATCTGGCAGCCCATTATTCTCTGTGGCAAACAGACCGAGAGTTACTCCACCGTCATAATGTCCTGGGTACGCGCAATGTTTTGGCAGCCGCTCGCAAAGCTAACATCGAGCGCACCGTCTACACCAGTTCAGTGGCAGCAATTGGGGTAGGATCATCAGGGGAAGTTGTGGATGAAACACATCAGAGTCCCTTAGAAAAGTTGGTGGGTAACTACAAAAAGTCTAAGTTTCTGGCTGAACAAGAAGCCATGCAAGCTGCTGCTAAAGGTCAGGAGGTAGTTATAGTTAATCCCAGCAGCCCCATTGGCTCGTTGGATATCAAGCCTACCCCGACGGGTGATATCATCCTGCGGTTTTTGCGGCGACAAATGCCCTTTTACTTAGATACGGGTCTAAATTTTATCGATGTGCAAGATGTGGCATGGGGGCATTTACTGGCTTTGCAGCGAGGTAAATCAGGCGATCGCTATATCTTAGGTCATCAAAACCTCAGTCTAAAGCAACTACTTGAACAACTCGCCGATATCACCGGTCTAATAGCACCTCAACGAACCGTACCCCCTTGGTTGCCCCTTAGCGTTGCCTGGGTTGATGAAAAGATTCTCGCACCCTTGGGAAAATTGCCTTCAGTGCCATTGGATGGAGTTCGGATGGCGAAACAACCTATGTATTACGATGCTGCAAAGGCTGTCCGAGAGTTGGGTCTACCTCAATCTCCGCTGAAAGCGGCACTCAAAGATGCTGTGGATTGGTTTGTTGCTCAGGGTTACGTTCAATGAGAAATATAGCAATTCACGTGTGGATGCAATATGTAGGGGTTCATAGATGTGCATTGGTGTCAACTTAACGCAAAAACTATGTCCCGCAAGGAACTAAAGTTCCAAGAATCATCGCGAAAGTCATCTGAAGATGACTAGATATCCCCAAAAATATTCAGTCTACTTCAGTAGACTTTAGCTATGAGCCAGAGAATGAATTCTCTGGCGGGTTATGAAGCCCGCAGCGAAGCTATTTCTAGCTTAAGTTGACACCAATGATAGATGTGCGCCCCTAAAGTGGTGTTTTTATATTTAAAAGAGGAGCGATCGCAACAATGGCAGTTAATCTACAACAAGCTATGGATATTGGGAAGTATCTTGTTACGCAGCGTTTGAAAGGACGTAAACGCTTCCCTTTAGTATTGATGTTGGAACCCCTTTTTCGGTGTAATCTAGCTTGTACGGGTTGTGGTAAAATCCAGCATCCCAAGGAAATTTTAAAGCAAAATCTCACCCCAGAACAGTGCTTTGCCGCAGTGGAAGAGTGTGGCGCACCGGTTGTATCAATTCCTGGGGGAGAACCTCTGCTACATCCCCAGATTGATGAGATTGTTCAGGGATTAATTGAGCGCAAGAAATATATTTACTTGTGTACCAATGGTTTGCTGTTAGAAAAGAATCTAGATAAGTTTCAACCTTCCCCTTACCTAACTTTTAGTGTGCATTTAGATGGAATGCGGGAGTTGCATGATCAGTGCGTTGATCGCCAAGGTGTCTTTGATATTGCTGTCAAAGCCATTCGCGCCGCTAAAGCTAAAGGTTTTCGTGTGACAACTAACACCACCATCTTTGAGGGGACTAAACCCCAAGATATGCAAGAGTTCTTCGACTTTCTGGAAACGTTAAATACTGACGGGATGATGATTTCTCCCGGCTACAGTTACGAGTGGGCACCAGATCAAGATCACTTTCTCCACCGTGAACAAACCCGCGCCCTTTTCCGAGAAATTCTGGCTCCATATAAAGCTGGTGAAAAAAACTGGAACTTCAATCACAATCCACTCTTCCTAGATTTTCTCACTGGTGAGAAAGACTACGAATGCACGCCTTGGGGTAGCCCTAGTTATAGTGTTCTCGGTTGGCAAAAACCTTGTTATCTGCTGAACGAAGGTTATTATTCTACCTTCAAGGAATTACTGGCACAAACTGACTGGAGTCAATACGGCCAGAAGAGTGGTAATCCCAAATGTGCTGATTGTATGGTTCACTGTGGCTATGAACCCACCGCCGCAATGGATGCAATGCAACCGCAAAATATGGCACGCGCCCTTGGCAGTGTATTTGGCGGGAATTAGTAGTCTGTCCCAAAAGTTTTGAGAGGTTAGTGGTGTTCCCTTGGTGGTGGCAACAAGTAGCTAATGCTACATAAATCAAGGGTGCGATCGCATTCTTTAAGAGATTTACCAAAAAGTCATTACCAAAGAAAGGCAGAGGGCAGTTCTTGCTGGAGGGCAGATTGTGTCATCAGCTTGTTAGCCCTTTTCAAATCGATATTTATTTCCGCCTTGCTGTACTAACTTCTCAAAAACTAACAGAGCCAAAATGTGAAGTTATGTAAATCAAATTCACAAACATAACAATAATTTGTAATAAATTATGATACGGCAGCATTGTATAAAGAGAACTTGGAAGTAAAAAACAACATCTTAATCAGGTTTTCCAGTCGTTCGCAGAAGTTTGAAGTTTTCTAACAAAAGTTTTAATCTGAAAGCCTGGAGATCGTAAACTTATTTCTTGGATGTCTGTTTTAAACCTTTCGTAACTCGTCAGGCAGTGCTGACATCAAAAAAAACTGAACCATTCAGTTTTGAGTCCAATTATTCTTAACCAAGCAAATTAGGAGATTTAACGCAATGGTTTTAGATGCATTTGCAAAAGTAGTTTCCCAAGCTGATACACGTGGGGAATATCTCTCCGATGCACAATTGGATGCATTGAGCGAACTAGTCAAAGATGGTAACAAGCGTGCAGATGCTGTTAACCGTATTACCAGCAATGCGTCAGCTCTTGTTGCTGCTGCGGCTCGTGATTTGTGGGCAGAACAACCCCAATTGATCACTCCCGGTGGTAATGCTTACACCAGCCGCCGTGCAGCTGCTTGTATCAGAGACTTGGACATCATTCTTCGCTATATCACCTACGCTATCTTTGCAGGCGATTCCAGCGTCCTAGATGACCGTGCCCTCAATGGATTGCGGGAAACCTACTTAGCATTGGGAACTCCAGGAGCTTCAGTTGCTGTTGGTATTCAAAAGCTGAAACAAGCTTCCCTGGCCATTGTTAACGATACAAACAACATCACCAGAGGCGATTGCAGTGCTTTGGCATCTGAAATCGCTGGCTATTTTGATCGCGCTGCTGCTGCTGTAGCTTAAGCAAAGCTTGCATTGCTGATGTTGACTAAATAATTGTCCATTGGGACAAAACAAAATTTCAACCATAACGTTTGTAAAAGGGAAATACCAAAAATGACAAAAACACCTCTAACTGAAGCAATTGCATCAGCGGACTCTCAAGGTCGCTACCTCAGCAGCACCGAAATTCAAGTTGCTTTTGGTCGCTTCCGTCAAGCACCAGCTAGCTTACAAGCAGCAAAAGCATTGAGCGCTAATGCTCAACGCTTGACCGAAGGTGCTGCTCAAGCAGTTTATAACAAGTTCCCTTACACCACTCAACAACAAGGCCCCAACTTCGCGTCTGATGCACGCGGCAAAGGCAAGTGTGTTCGTGATGTCGGCTACTACTTGCGGATTATCACATACGCATTAGTTGTTGGTGGCACAGGCCCCTTGGATGATTTCTTGATTTCTGGCTTGGCTGAAATCAACCGCACTTTTGACCTGTCTCCTAGCTGGTACATTGAAGCTCTCAAGTACATCAAAGCTAACCACGGTCTAAGCGGCGACCCAGCTGTTGAAGCCAATTCCTACATCGACTATGTAATCAATACTCTAAGCTAGAGTGTTTCTTTAGCCCGGAGAGGAAATCAGCTCTTATGACAAGTAAGTTCTATGAGTTGTTTATCTCTCCGGGCAGTTTTATAAGAAAAGCTAGCTGAAAACCTTGGAGAAAGAAAAACGTAGTTCTGTGTTTTTTGCTTTAGACCAAGGATGAAAACTGTGGAATTAGCAGGGCAAGTGCTACAACTTTGGGACGTTCGCAACCCATTGCCTGTTTTAAACTACCGTCAATTGGCATAATATTTTTATCAGTACAAGATTTAAAAACCTACCCTCGGAATGGGGGAAAGTATACGCCCGAAACAACGTAAGGAGATATCACTACACCCTCGTGGCAAAGTTAGTGAGCCTGGGAATCTCTGCAAATATGCTATTAAGGCAGCGATGTCTTAAAAATTTCTGTACCTTTCGGTAAGTATCAATTTCAAAAGACTGTTAAGAGACTAGAAAAAAATTTTTCTAAAAAGTTTTCGGTTTTGCAGTTAAAACTGAGGAGATTAAATATGCCAGCTTTGGGACAAGCAGCAAGATTAGGGATTGGATCATTTGAAGATTCAGCACCAGTAGAATTACGTCCTGATAGAACAGAAGCGGATGTAGCAGTAGTTATCCGGGCGGCTTACCGTCAGGTTTTGGGTAATGAATATCTACTGGAAGGAGAGCGTCTTGTCAGTGCGGAATCACTGTTGCAACAAGGTGGAATCTCAGTTCGGGGATTTGTGCAAGCCATTGCTCAATCGGAACTCTATCGGGATAAGTTTTTCTACTCCAACTCCCAAACTCGGTTTATCGAGTTGAATTATAAGCATTTATTGGGGCGTGCCCCGGAAGATGAGTCAGAGATTTCGTACCATGTTGAGCTTTACAACTCACAAGGTTATGAAGCTGAAATTAATTCCTACATTGACTCATTAGAATATCAAGAGAGTTTTGGCGAAAATATTGTCCCCTACTATAGAGGCTTTAAAAGTCAAGTAGGACAAAAAAATGTTGGATTTAGCCGACTTTTCCAACTGTATCGGGGTTATGCCAATAGCGATCGCGCTCAAGGACAAAAACAAGGACGCCTAACCTGGGAAGTGGCTAAGAATCTAGCTTCACCCATTTACCCAGTCTCTAGCGGCTCTTTAACAGGCCTCTCTACAGGTGGTCGCGGTGCAACATACCGCATCAGAGTGTTACAAGCAGCTTCCCCAAACTCAACTGTAGTGCGGCGCGGTACTGCGGAATTAATCGTACCCTACGAGCAACTTTCTAGTAAATTGCAGCAGTTGAATCGCAGAGGTAGTAAGGTTATTAGCATTACAGCCGTATAAATAGGGACTGGGGACTGGGGACTAGGGATTAGGAGTTGGGGACTAAAGAGGATGGAGGGGATAACCAATACCCAATAGCCAGTACCCAATTGCTAATCCCCAGTCCCCAATTATTAACTACAAAAGGAAAATTACCAATGGCTATTACAACAGCAGCTTCCCGTCTGGGAACAGAACCTTTTAGCGATCAGTCTCCTGTGGAATTGCGTCCTAATGCAACCAAAGAAGACATTGAGAGAGTAATTGCTGCGGTCTATCGTCAGGTGTTGGGCAACAACTACATATTGGCATCTGACCGCCTCACAAGTGCTGAATCTATCCTGCGCGATGGTAAAAGTACAGTACAAGAGTTTGTACGTCAAGTAGCTAAATCAGAACTGTACAAATCCAAGTTTTTCTACGACAACTTCCAAACTCGCGTCATCGAACTGAACTATAAACATTTGTTGGGTCGTGCCCCCTATGATGAGTCTGAAGTGGTTTATCACTTGGACTTATACCAAAACAAGGGATATGAAGCCGACATTGATTCTTATATTGATTCACCAGAGTATCAATCTAGCTTTGGTGAAAATATAGTCCCTTACTATCGCGGCTTTAAAACCCAAACAGGACAGAAAACTGTAGGATTTAGCCGGATATTCCAACTTTATCGCGGTTATGCCAGTAGCGATACCTCCCAACTTAAAGGTAAATCTTCTCGCCTTGCTAGCGAACTAGGTCGCAATAGTGCATCCATCGTTGTTCCCCCCTCCGGTGGCCCCTCTGGCTTTTCATACGTTGCTTCTGAAAAAGGCGTTACCCCCAACAGTACTTTTGGTGGTGCGGGAACTTTTGGTAAAGAAGGCAGACTTTACCGCATTGAAGTGGCAGGTGTTTTTGGTGCCGGGTATCCTAGCACACGCCGTGTAAATCAAGCGGTGATCATACCTTATGAAGAACTATCTACCTACTTCCAGAGAGTCGTAAAACAAGGTGGTAAAATAGCCAGTGTGAAACCACTTTAGTATCATTTGTCAATAGTCATTATTAATGACTATTGAAAACTCAAAATTTAAAATTTGGAAGTGATTTATGGTTGGACAAATTGGTAGTAGAAGTAGTAGTCGTTACTTTCGATATGAAGTAGTGGGTCTGCGCCAAAGCGAAGAAACTGAAAAAACTAATTATCCCATTCGTTCTAGTGCCTCTGTGTTTTTCACAGTACCAGAGAACCGGATGAATCAAGAAATGCAGCGGATTACTCGCTTGGGTGGCAAAATAGTTAGTATTCAGCCCTTGAACGCTGAAGCTCAAACAAATAGCGAACAAAGCGATCCTCCTTCTTCATAATGAATTCCAGTCCGCAGAAATTTGAAGATTTATCATCGGCAGGTAACTCTGGGGATGGTGAATCTTTGACAGTAGAGCAAGCGATCGCTAATCTTGAGAGTGCAGATTTAGGTCTGCGCTTTTATGCTGCCTGGTGGTTAGGTAGGTTTCGGATAAGTGAAGCAGCTGCGGTGACAAAGTTGATCGCAGCTTTAGAGGATGAAGCCGATCGGACACCGGAAGGCGGATATCCTCTGCGGCGGAACGCAGCTAGGGCTTTAGGAAAACTAGGCGATCGCCAGGCAGTCTCACCTTTAATTGCGTGTTTAGACTGCTCAGATTTTTATGTCCGGGAAGCAGCGGCACAATCTTTAGAAATGCTGGGCGATCCGGTTTGTATTCCCCCCCTGATTAAGCTATTAAAAGTAGGTTTGCAGGGAGAGCAGCTGATATCAAAGCAGCCTGGTTTATCTCAACCCTATGAGGCCATTTTAGAAGCCTTGGGAACCTTGAGGGCAACTGAGTCTACCCCTTTGGTAAAGCCATTCTTAGAGCATCCAATTGAGTTGGTGCAGTATGCTGCCGCACGAGCTATGTATCAATTAACCCAAGAACCAGTTTATGGAGAACGGTTGGTAAAGGCTTTGGCGGGTGAAAGATTGCAATTGCGCCGAGCCGTGTTAGCAGACTTGGGAGCGATTGGATATCTACCCGCAGCAGATGCGATCGCACAGACACTTGCAGAAAATAGCCTGAAGTTAATTTCTCTTAAAGGATTACTAGAACATCAAGTTAACCATACAACAGCAAGCACTTTGTCAGCGGGTGCAATTAAAGTGATGAATTTAATGGACTCGCTGTTGTAGTCCTAAGTTATAAGTAATGAGTTGTCATTAATACGTTTAAATTAAATGTTTAACACACATAAACCCCAATCCGACTGTAAAATCAGGGCTAGGGGTTTATGTATGATGTCAATTACGGAGAACTTAAGCTACAATTGGCTGACCACTAATGACTCATGAAAAATTATTATGAATAACAGTGAGCTTGCCCAAATATTAATCCGTGCTGTGGAAGAAGCAGACTCCTCAGATCGCTTATTAGACGCAGTTCAGGAGTTAGCAGCAGCTGGTATAGAAGAATCTGTTCCCACTTTGATTGCAGCTTTGGGCTACAACAATCCAGGGGCGGCAGTGGCGGCGGTAGATGGGCTGATTGCGATCGGCGAAGCCGCAGTACCGTCACTATTGGAACTAATTGATGACTACAACTACAGTGCTAGAGCTTGGGCTATTCGTGCCTTAGCGGGAATTGGCGATGTCCGGGCGCTGGATACCTTGTTAGAGGCAGCAAAAAACGATTTTTCCTTAAGTGTGCGGCGGGCAGCTGCTAGAGGATTAGGCACTTTGCGCTGGCATCAACTACCGCCTGAACAACTAAAATCTGTTCAGACTCAAGTATTAGAGGCGCTATTACTAATTTCTCAAGATCCAGAGTGGGTAGTGCGCTATGCAGCAGTGACAAGTTTAGAAACACTAGCCATTGCAATAGCAGTCACTTTACCCGATCAAGCGTCGCAGATTACAAATCAATTTCAGCAAATGCTCGATACAGATGCCGATCTCGGAGTTCGCACCCGTGTAAAGTTTGCACAGGAAAAAATTCAGCAGCAACAACAGCAAGAAGTGTTTGCACCGAAAAGAAAGCTACAAGAGACTGAAGTTGAAGTGCCTCATCGTGGTGGTGGCAGACGTTAACTAAGGGATTTCCAACAAATTTATAGTTCCCAGAATTAGAGGGAAATCGCTCTCCCCTAATTCATGTAGAAAAAATTTCATGCTACTAACAGTGATAAAGCTAACGAGACAACAAAGAGTGAATTTCTCCCTGGATATTGCCACGGGCACATGGTTCAGCGAACTCTGACATTAAAGGCGTAAAATAAATACGCGATCGCCTTAAAAATCGTTCTAAAATCTGCCGACGACCTGTAATATAATCTGCCTCTGCCACCCAGCGATATTCTTGGCGGATAGCATGGGCGTATTGTCCATACTCCACTTGATTAGTAGCCAAAATCGCTAAATCTGCATCAAGTAAAACTTGGCTATCATAGTCATTCTCCGCTGCTTGGTGGTCTTTAGTGTTCAGAATAAGACGGGTGACAGTAGTTATGGTACTTTCTGGAATACCCAAATTACTCAGCAACCCAAAAGCATAGTCTGCGCTTCGTTCTTCATTATCTTGAGCTTCAGTGTCATATACTACATCGTGGAACCAGGCAGCTAGTTGAACAGCAGCTAGGTTGTTGGTGTAGCCTTGCAAAATCTGAATTGTGCTGAGGACGTGATCAATATGTTTGAGTGTATGGTAATAGCGACCAGGGGTAGAGTAAGCTGCAACCAAGGGATTAAAGGCTTTATCAGCCGCTATCTGGTCAACGCCAAAGGGTTGGAGTGTGTGTTGCCAGTTAGAAAATAAAATATCCATAAATTTTTCTGTAGGCATAGAGGCAGTATACCCATTCTTAGTATTGGAAAAAACAAGTACGTGCTGTTAAAACAGCAGTAGAAGATTTCAGGTATAACCTCACCTTGTAACTTTGCTAGGACAAAGAGGGAAAATTTTCCTCCTTTTACTTGCAGTGAAGGGTTAGGAGTGAGTTTACATGAATATATTTATACTCCAGATACCTGTGTACTTGGAATTTAAATGCACCCTATGGACACCTCCCCCTCCCTCATCATGGTTTTATGTGAGGTTGTGGGTGTTTTCTTTCCCATCAAGATTTGTAATCAGTATTCAACCGGATTTAATATCAGAGACTTTGCGGGATATGAGTGGCTCACCACTGTGATATCTGATACAGGTAAGTTATGATCGTGGACATTAATTTTTTATTGTTCAGATGCCAGCTAAAATCATCCTTACCGTTATCCAAGGACAATTATTAGGACAGCAATATATTTTTGATTGCCGCACTAGCTGCATAATCGGTAGAAGTCCAGATTGCAATCCCCAGTTACCAGATGATGAGAATCATCGGGGCATCTCTCGCTATCACTGTCTACTGGATATTAATCCTCCTGATATTCGGGTGCGGGACTTTGGTAGTAAAAATGGCACTTACATTAACGGTAAAAACATCGGACAACGCCAACGAAATCAAACGGCTGAAGAAGCTGTAAAATTCCAGTTTCCAGAGTATGACTTACAAACAGGCGACGAAATCAACTTAGGTCACACGGTTTTTAGAGTTGGTATACAAATACACCAAGAAGAAGTCAGTCCACCAACCCTCATCCCTGACGATGTTACTGTCAAAAATAACCCAGTACAACAGGCTTATTTCTTAGATATCATCAAATACTTTCTGAATTTGGCTGAGAGTGGCGATCGCAACCTCAAAGCAATTAGCGGTTATAATCTTGTCAAACTTCTCAGCACTAGTGAATTCGGGGAAGTTTATTTAGCACAGCATAATCAGTCTGGCAAGTTCATAGCCTTAAAGGTCATGTTACCAGCAGTGGCGGCGAATGACTTCGCTGTGCAGATGTTTCTCCGGGAGACGGAAAACACTAAGGCTTTGCAACATCCTCATGTAGTGCAACTAATGGATTGTGGCTTCTCAGAAATTATCTTCTTTTTTACAATGGAATATTGTGAGGGCGGTACTGTATGGGATTTTATGCAACAACTGGGTGGGCGATTGTCTGTTGAGATTGCTGTACCGATTATTCTGCAAATTTTAGACGCTTTAGAATATGCCCACAATGTTGAACTGCCTTATGTGAAACTGGCTGACGGTAAGTTTGGCAAAGGTAAAGGTATAGTTCACCGCGACCTCAAACCGAGTAATATCTTCCTGACTAATATTGATGGAAAATTGGTGGCTAAAATCGGTGATTACGGCTTATCTAAGGCCTTTGACTTAGCTGGTTTAAGTGGTCAAACTTTGACTGGTACTCAAGCGGGTACTCCTGTTTTCATGCCACGACAACAAGTGCTTAACTTTAAATATGCCCAACCGGAAGTAGATATTTGGGCAGTTGCGGCTTGTCTCTACAATATGCTAACAGGTAGTTTCCCCCGCAACTTCATAGGCGATCCCTTTCTGGCAATTTTACAAAATGACCCTGTACCAATTCGCCAACGAGATGCGACAATTATGCAACCCTTAGCCCAGGTGATTGATTTGGCGTTGGTTGATAAGCCAGAAATCCACTTTAAGAGTGCAGCTGAATTTAAGCGGGCATTGTTAAGTGCGTTGTCATGGTAGAGTTTACAGCATTTTATTATCTATTTAATCCACATCTGTAGTCAGGGCGCCTCTACTAGTCTGTCAAGTTGAAATTGATGGGTAAGCAAGTTCGTAGTAAGGACTTCAGTCCTTATAGCCTAAGCACTAAAGTGCTTACTACAAACTCTTCATTACTAGATTATTTGGCTTAACTGCGGTAAGCTATGACTGCATAAAATGGATCTCCTCCAGCCGCACCCAACCACTGTAATAAATTTGGTAATGTTGACTTATGAGCTATAACTTCTACGCTTGTAAATCCTGGGACTGAGGCGAAGTAAGCTTTGACTAATTCCACTCGCTGTGTTTCTGAAGCCTCCCGCCAAGCTTGAATCGCCTTTTCAAAAAACATCCGGTTAGAAAAGCTGAT
>JBGTMK010000188.1:0-25345 GCA_041743605.1 Nostoc sp. | reverse complement strand
TTTTATTTCCAAATACTTTTGTTTGAATAAGTTTTTTAAATCGTCTGTAAGAGTTAATAAAAAATTATGATAACTATCCTGATAATTTTCTAGAAAATCAATAATATGACTGTAATCTTTAATAAATAATTGGATCTCATCAAAAATTTCTCCCTGGCTAATTTCTTCTTTTCGCTTAATTATTCCCCCAAGTTGATGACGATATCTAATACCTTCTTTAATTAATTTTTGACGTTCTCTAATGTTATTTTGGATTATTTTTACACCATTATTTTTGAGAATGGGTAATTTATAAGTTCGTTCGTAAATTGAAATAGTTTCGTAAGCAATTAGTTGTCTTTGCTGTTTAGTTAGCATAATTGTGATTATAAAAAGTGTGAGCAGACACGATTACTCTATGATTTCTGTTTTGGATAATTCCCATATCAACACCTTACCTCGTGTTTCTATTAGCCGCATTCCAATTTTTTCTAGCACCCGCTTTGAACCTATATTATCCGCATCACATCCAGCTGTAACTTTTTCCATACCTGGTTGACAAAGTGTCCAATTCACCATTGCTTTTGCAGCTTCAGATGCGTAGCCCTGTTGTCGATATGATGACGCTACCTGATAACCAAGTTCCACTAAATCTGTGGGTGAACCTGTAGCATCTGGAATAATTTTAATCATAACGTGACCAATGAGCGTGTTTTCTGCTTTATGAATGATTAAACTTCCCCATCCCCATTGACTTTGTAAGGCATATTTGCTCAGAATATCCGCAATTCCTGGCAAATTTTGAATAAACTCTTCATCATGCCAGT
Organism: Nostoc sp.; assembly: GCA_041743605.1. GTDB lineage: Bacteria > Cyanobacteriota > Cyanobacteriia > Cyanobacteriales > Nostocaceae > Nostoc. The sequence continues at coordinate 24,539 of JBGTMK010000188.1, read as the reverse complement.
TGGGCAAAACTGTAACCGCCAGAACTGTTGCTAATTCAGAATTCCCAATGATTGCTGCTTTTACTATTTCCTGCGTAAAGGGTACTAAATACAATCGTTTGGTAACAATTTTTTCCATCGAGCATCATTACGAATTACGAATTCCGCCTTGCGGTACTAACCGCTAGACTCTTACCCATTTCAACACCTTCGGGTCTTTGTCATAGTGGTATGTCAAGCCATCTTTAGTCGTTATGGGCTTACCTTCGCTAGCTTTGTTTCTGATGGTGCTAAGGGAATAGGTTGTTAATGTGTTTATTTCCTGATGAGAGAGCTTTTTAATTGTGCCTCTTTCTGATTTGCTTTGGGATTGATTATTGGGGAAATCATCTATTTTAATTTGACCATTTTTGGGTGAATTAGTAGCAATTGCTTTTTGAAGCTGATATTCTTGAACAGTCACAAGTTGCCAACTAGAATCTTGTGAAAGTTCCAGAACCCATTGATGATAATTAAACAGACTCTCGCGATGTCCAACGCTAATAAAAGTTGTTTTACTTTGTTGTAACTTTTGATATAAACTTTCTTCGTTATTTAAATCCAAAGCACTTGTTGCTTCATCTAATATCGTGAAGCTAGGACTAGTAACTAACAATCGTGCAAAGGCGAGGCGTTGTTGTTCTCCCAATGATAATATGTTTTCCCAAGGGAGTTCTGCATCAAAGTCACCAACTTTTGTCACCACGTTTTGGAGGTTAACTTGTTGCAAAACTTCTTTGAGTTCTGCGTCGCTCATTTTATTATTTGTATGAGGATAGAGTAACTGTTCGCGCAAAGTTCCCAAAATTATATAGGGACGTTGGGGCAAAAACAACACATCTTCTAAAGGAGGTCGCAACAGGCGACCACTTCCCGCATTCCACAAACCTGCGATCGCTCTCAATAGAGAACTTTTACCTCGACCACTCGGCCCAACAATCAATAAACCTTCTCCTGGCTGAACAGACAGTGACAAATCTTCGACGATCACCTGCTCATAATTTGGCGTTTGTAAGGTGACATGCTCAAAAGCCAGACGGTTTTCTTCGATTGTTTTAATCGTACTCACTTTCTCTGGTTGTTTCTTTACTTCTTCTAAGGCATCCGTCAACTGAGATAAACGTTCAACATAACTAGAAAATCTTCCAGAAGCTCCAAATTCACTTATTAATTGTCCCAGAGCATTAGAAAACATGAAACAAGCTAAACTAATTTGGTTGATTTCTCCAAAATCAATTTTATCTTGAATAAATAAAGGTGTCAGTACAAACATCGAAAACACAGTAATAGCAGACTGATAAGCTCTGTTAAAAACATCCTGATTTATTTCCCATTTCAGTCTACGCTCTGCATTTTTCTCAATATTATTAAATCGACGTTGAATTATATTTGCTTCTTGGTTTTCTCCCTGAAAAAAAGCTATGGATTCTGCATGATTCCGAACATGAGTCAGTGCATACCTGTAATCAGCTTTAACTTCAAGTTCTTCTTGATTAATCTTATTTGCTTGTTGATTCAAGTAAACAGCAATTAAATTACCTATGATTGTATAAACAATTAAGAGAAGTGCAATCTGTTGTGAAATTGTCCAAATAATTATTAAAAAACTTGTTATTTGCAGGATTTTTTCTAGGAAAGTAGTTGAAAAATTGAGAGCATTGCTGGTAATGGGTTCGATTTCTTGGGACAGACGTTGATCTGGGTTATCAATATTGGATTTAAAGTTAATTTTATAATACGCACGATTGCTAAAATACTTTTCTAAGGTGTGATTATTTAGCCATTTGTACCAATCAAGAGCAATTTTTTTTCTGACAAATTTGGAAGATGCTATCAAAAGTGTTTCTACGACAAGAACAAGCATGGAAATCCATAATGTACCAAGATACTTAGAAATGTCTTTTTCTTCAATAACGATATTGAGTACATAGCGATTTAAGAAGCTGCCTGATGCCGTTACACCCACAAGTGCAATTATTAATAAGATTAAGAGAATGAGCATTCCCCATGTGCGAATCACATCTGAAAATGCTCTGCCTTCTGGCTCTGTTGGATACCAGTAAGATCCAGCGATCGCTCTGACATCCTGCCAAAATTTGGTAAAAACCACAAGCGGATTAGTTAAGGGTTGATCGCGAAAAACTTGAGCTTGCATATTCTAAAAATATAGTGGTTATTATTTGAGTCAAATAATCGCTTAACTTAATGCCATTGAAATTGGATAATCACCGCAACAATTTTAATTGTTTTGAGGGTCTTAACGTCTTCACAATAAGTAATTATTTCGGGGCAAAGTTGATTTTTCAGTTTTAGTTTTAGATCCTCTGTAATGGGTAAATCTTTGATTTCTTTGAGGAGGAATTTCACCGATTCAGTTTTGCTACGTTCTGCATAGATGGCTTGAAGAATGGCTTCAATTCCATATCCTGCGACAATATCCCCCACAACGGTTATTAGACCAAGCAAGGCTATAGCTCCTACAATTCCAAACGACCCTCCTAACGTTGTGAGAGTAGCAGCAACGGCGGCGGAACTACCCCCTGATGCGGCCGTTATAATCACCAAAATTACGCCAGGAAGACCTAGACCAGCCAGTTTTTTCACAATTTCGTCCATCATAATTACCTAAAATCCTGACATTTTTGATTAAAACATGATTTCTGCATTCAAATAACTGAAGTAGATTCCAAAAAAAATTGAAAGCTATTCACAAGAAAATCCCACTACCAAATATTAAAAGAGGTAGGGGATGTAGACACTTCTGCTTCGTCTATTGTGCGAGTTCTCCAAAGGAGTAAATAGAAAATAATTTTATCGATGTCCCATTCACTCATTTTTATTAGTCAGCAGAATTTCAGCGATCGCACCAGAAATCGGGTAGTGTGGTGAAAACACCTCCATCCAGAAGAATTCCCCAACTGGGTTAACCTCCAGGAATACGTGCCGACCATCGGGTGTGACAATAATATCGATCGCTCCATAATTTAAGCCAAAATAAGCCATCAGTTGCAGAAGCTTTTTCTCAACATCTTCCGGTAAGTCGTAGGGTTTCCAATTCTTAACTAAGGCTTTCCCTTCTTTACGCCAGTCGTAAGTAGATCCGTCCAAACTCTGGGAATCTACTGCGGCTGTAAATATGCGGTGTCCGACAATAGTCGTCCGCAACTCGAGCGCCTTTGGCACGTTTTCCTGAAACGTCATCGGACAAAAACGCAGTCCTTCAAGATTCTCTAGATCGTCATCTGTAATTGGATTGGTGAAAACAACGTTTTCTCTTCCCTGATCGTCATAGATGGCAAAGGAAGAAAGCATTTTTGTAATGATACCTTGCTCTTGACACTCTTGAGCAAATTGCTTCACTGCCTCTGGATTATTTGAAGTCAGGGTGCGCGGAGTCACAAGGCCAACCTGTCGCGCAACTTGTAACTGTAGTTGTTTATTATTGGTTACATCGACGTTTGACATTTTGTCGAAGTGGAATGCTTTCAGGCTGGCAATCATTCCCCTGACAGTGCGGCGAGTTTCTTCTATTGAAGCGTCTCTAAATTGCTTGTCCATCGTGTCGGGAATTTTCGCCCCGTAGCGCATCCGCCGATACCAAACTGAGGATACTTCACTTAAATCTAGCTTCTGTTCGCCATCAGTAATAATTACCCGTTCAGAATCGCCTTGATAAATATCCAACTTCACTTCGGTGGGATATCTGTCTGTGTCAAAACGAAATGCTTTCTCTCCTCTAGCCTCAATTTCTTTAATTACTAGAGGAATGCTTTCGTTGTCTTGGCTAAAAGTAATGATTAATGCTGTCATAGAAAAATTTTAACTAAAGTCCTTACTACTATGAGAAGTTCGTAGTAAGCACTAAAGTGCTTAAGATAAGGACTTTAGTCCTTACTACAAGCCTTCTCTTATTTTCTAGGGAATAAGAGCATCTGCGATCGCACTCGAAATCGGCAAGTCTAAATCTCTCTCCAGCATTCCCCACTCTCCTACGGGGTTAACTTCCAAAAAGACGTATTCTCCTGATGGTTTAAGGATGAAATCTAATGATCCAAACAAAAGCCCAAATTTACCCATAAAAGCTTGAAGACGACGCACAACATCATCAGGAAGCTGATGATGTTGCCATGCGCCAACCTCAACACCAGGTTTACGCCAATCAGCTTTGGCTGCTGCATAAACAGACGCATCTAGCGCCCCCACAAATACATTACCATTCACATACACTACCCGTAATTCCTGTTGCTTTGGAATTTGCTCTTGAAAAACCATTGGGCAATGGCGCAGTGACTCAGCATCTTGTAAATCTTCTTCTTTGACGGTGCTGGTGTAAAGAAAGAACGAGGAATTAGCTTGCATACTGTAGGAAAGAGCAGTTAATAGCTTGCTCACCATTTTGCCGTTGACTTGGTGGAAAAACTCTCGTGCTGCTTCCGCTTTATTAGTGACAAGAGTCTGGGGAATGACAAAACCTACCTCAGACGCAATCCGCAGTTGACGTAGCTTGTTACTTGCATAATTTATCCGCTCTAAATCATCTACCCACCTAGCGCCCTTGAGGCCGTCCCAAAAACCATCTAAAGTTGCTTGTGATTCTCTAACACAGGCTTCTCGGAACTTTGGAGCTAATTCTTGACTCAGTTGTGGTTCCCAAATGCGCCGCATCCAAACAGCTTGCACCTGCTCTGTGCTAATAGAGTAATCTCCATACTCTAAAGTGTGATAGCTTTTGAATTTGTCAAAATGTGCCGTTAATTGTACTTCTAGAGGAAACTTATCAGTATCGAGGCGGAATGGTTGCACCCCTTTTTTTGACAAAGCTTCTGCTACTCTATCTATTGTGAAGAAATCGTTACTGTGGGTAATTAATAAAACAACGTCACGAGACAGGTTCATAAAATATTTTCTTGTTTTAATTTTAAGAGGGATATATTAAGAAATACCTAAAAATTTGTTCTCCGTATCCCCGAATTTTTAGACAAGTCGGGGAGCTAAAACTAGAGGCGATCGCCAGAATATTATGGATACTTTAATACTGAAAGCAATTGAGCTACTATGAGCATTTCTCAGTTATTTAATAACTGCGATTAAGTAAGTCGGTGCTAATATTTCCAGCTATGTTAAGGAATTTTAATGTAGGTGTGTTGTCGCCAAGCGCCGCACCGTCAACAATCCCAGGTGCGTTAGCCTACGGCATAACACACCCTACAGCTAATTTATATTTCTTCATATACATTGAATTTTTCTCACCGACTTACTTAGCTGGGGGAGGGAAAGTCGTTTTGAAGGAATGGAATTGGATAATTTATTTTTCGGATTTCTCTAAGAAATAACCTTTGACAGGCTTTCATTGGTGGGCTGAAATTGCTACTACTTCCTTATAAACTATTACCCGGATATAATATCACAGGTAAATTCAGGACTGAAAAGCGCTATAAAAGACCTAAGAAATATATAGGATTACTATTTGAATTCTGAACAGATACGTAGGGTGCGTTACGCGAAACACTAACGCACCCTACGAATACCTAATTTTGTTCAAAAATCCAACCGAATTTTTATACCTAGTACTGCAAAGCGGAATTCGTAATTCGTAATGACGCTTGCGGACTCTTACTCTTAAGCAAGCTACGCTTTTCGCGTCTCGTAGAGGTAAGGGACTGGGGACTGGGAAGAAGGATTAACAATTCAAAATTCAAAATTCAAAATTAAAGACATTTCAGACGGGGATTTAAACCCCGACTGAAATGGGTGCTACATATAACCGATGTAGGGGTCTTAAACCCTTTAATTTACCATAAAGGTGTACTGAGTTTTGTTCAAAAATCAAACATGAGTCCTATATTTAGTTATTAGCAACCTGACAAATCACCATAATATGTGATTTGTATTTGTCAGCGCTATAGTGAATAAGTTGTAGTCCAGAACGTTCTAATTCTTGCAAAAGTTTAGGCATTTCATACTTGTGATGTCGCCAAATAGTAATCTCTTCACCTTTTGAAAATCCAATCTTTTTATCTATCCCCATCCGACTGAAATTTAGAGTATAATCATGACGAAGTTTAAGATTAGCAATTATACTATCTGTTTTTAAATCATACTTTCTCACCAATTCACAATCTTCAGATTTAATCCCAATCTTGCTTTTAACCCATCCATATATTTCTTCTACATGATACTTACAGCCGCCTCTAACTTTTCCATCCCACGCAGAGTTAGAACCAGTTTCATTTGTGAATACTAGAAAATCATTTTTCCTCATGCTAGCTCTAAAATTTTTGAGTACCTCATCTCTATTTTGGTGATTACCAATAGTAACTCCTAAGTGTAAAAATATTTTGGCTGTGTCGTCATTTTCAAGACTAGCGTGATTTTGGAATAAATTTTTAGGTACAGAATTATTTTCGATGTCAATTGTGGAACTGATGAAATCGACTAAAGGAAACCATTTTTTGAAATTATCTCTGGATACATGAAGCAATTCATCACTAATATCTAAAGCAATATATTTATTAAGTTTGCCTAATTTATTCAGTCTGTGGATAAAGTTCTTGACGGGATATGAGTTTCCTGCGCCAACATCTACGATATTGACTTTTTCGCCAGTTCTAATATTGTTATTTAGGTATTGAAAGTTATCCTTTAGCAGGTCAATTTCTACATTTGATCTTCCGTACCATTTAGGAATAATATATTTGAGATAAAAATCATCCCATATTTTTGCCCCTCTCCCTTTATAAGAATACTTAAGAGGAATTTCTCGTCTAACTTCTAATGCATCAATTATCCCTAAAACTTCTTCTTCAGAAAAAAGAGAGTAGAATTCAGAACTTGGCTTTGCTGTGCGACTGATAGTAGTTGAGATATCTGAGGAAATTTGGGAATTGCTATGAAAATTTTGAGCCATTATTCTTGTTCTTTGCTTTTCTTCGGTCTTGAAATGCATTAGTCGCAATGCTTGCCAAAAATGTATTCTCCCATGCTCCTGTCCCAAAACTCGGAATTTCTATCACAAATAGGAGAGGTACTCTATATTCCACATTCGCTACTATCAAATGGCCAATTGTTTTTTTACAATCAAAATACGAGATAATTTTCCAAAGATACTAGGGGTGAATACCATTGGTTCAGCAACCAGAACTCCAGGAAAATTCGTCGATACAGTCAACCCAGCGTGTGCTTAGGAGTTTAAGCACTTACCGATGGACTTCGCTAGGAGCATTGGTAAGCTTGTTGCTGTTGACGATCGCAAACGCTATCACCCCACAACTATTTCGGTGGGGAATTGATCAGGGCATCATCGAAAAAAATCTCCAAATCGTGCTATATAGCGCCGCCTGGATGGTAGTTGCGGCGATCGCTCGTGGTGTATTTAACTTTGGACAAAGCTATCTAGCAGAAGCAGTATCTCAAGGTGTTGCTTATGACCTGAGAAACAAAATTTTCAGCAAGATTCAAAATCTCAGTTTCAGCTTTCATGATCAGGCGCAGACTTCCCAACTGCTAACCCGTGTCACCAGCGACATTGAGCAGATTCGGACATTTGTTGGTACCAGTTTAATTCAGGTCATCGGTTCAATTGTGACATTGGTGAGCATTTCAGTAATTTTGCTGGTGATGAACTGGCGATTAGCACTGATTACTCTCACAGTAGTACCCATCGCCGCATGGTTAATGGCGCGATTCATCAGCAAAAATAACAAACTTTTTCGGCAAGTACAAGAGCAACTGAGCAACCTCAATGCTGTACTGCAAGAGAACTTGCTAGGAATTCGGGTAGTGAAAGCCTTTGTGCGGGAGTCAGCCGAAAAGTCGCGTTACACGACCCTGAATGATGGCCTAGTCAAGGCAAACATGAAGACCATTAGCGCCATCCGTGATACCTTCCCGTTGATATTTTTACTGAGTAATTTAGTAACACTGGCAGTTTTCGGCTACGGCGGAGCGCAGGTGATTGGGGGTAGATTCTCTATTGGCGAACTGGTGGCATTTAACTCCTATCTAGCGTTGATTCTCCAACCCATTTTGTTGATTGGATTTGCTGCACCTGCGATCGCTCAAGCAGCTGCTTCCGCCGAACGAGTTTATGAAGTTGTAGATGCAGAGGTAGAAATTCGCGATCGCGCCGGTGCTGCCCCATTTGACACCTGCGGTGGTAGAATCACCTTTGAAAATGTCTCCTTTCGCTACCCAGGAGCGACAAGCGAAACTATCAAAGAAGTTTCCTTTGAAACCAAGCCCAACGAGTTAATCGCCGTTTTAGGAATGACTGGCTCAGGAAAAAGTACAATTATGAACCTGATTGCCCGCTTTTACGATGCCACAAAGGGAGCAGTTCGGATTGACGGACGAGATGTAAAAAGTTTTACACTCAAAAGCCTCAGATCGCATATTGGTATTGTATTTCAGGAAACTACCCTCTTCTCCGGCACAGTCCGCGAAAATATTGCTTACGCCAAACCCGATGCAACTCTAGAACAGGTGATTGAAGTTGCAAAAACCGCCCAAATGCACGATTTTATTAGCAGTCTACCCGATGGCTACGAGACGATTGTGGGTGAACGGGGCGTAGGCTTATCTGGTGGACAAAAACAACGAATTGCGATCGCTCGTACCTTACTAACCGATTACAGTATTCTGATTTTAGACGATAGTACCTCGGCAGTTGATGCCAAAACTGCTGCCCAAATTCAAGCCGAACTAGATGACTTAATGCGCCAAAAAGCTTGTACAACTTTTGTAGTGGCTCAACGCATTAGCACCGTCAAAAATGCCGATCGTATTTTTCTTATGGATAAAGGACGATTAGTCGCACAAGGCACTCACGAGGAATTGATGCAAACCAGTCCACTCTACGGTGTGATTTTGGAATCTCAAGTAAAACCAAAGGACAAAAATAACCTTAAAACCCTTATCAATGACAAATAACAAATGACAAATGACAAATGACAAATGACAAATGACAAATGACAAATGACAAATGACAAATAACAAATTACCTTTAATCACGCCGACTTAACTTAATAAAGACTTTTAATCGAAAATCCAAAATCTAAAATCCAAAATTTTTATGAGAGGCACTATTCCCGTTGTTGCATCTGAGGAAAACGCGAGTCAGCAACTCTCTACCCTGCGGCGCTTTTTGCAATACGTGCTAATTTATCGCAAAGAAATTCCCATCGCTCTGGCATTAGTATTGATTGGTGCCATAACCCAGGCAATTGGGCCATTCTTTATCGGGTGGTCGATTGATCGTCTGATTGCACAAGGAAATTTGCAAGGACTACTGCTGTTATTAGGGCTACTTGGGCTAAACTACGGACTTGGTGTCTTAGCAATCCGGGGTCAAATTATTCGAGTCGGCTGGATTATGCAGCGATTGCTGGCTCAACTGAGGCAAGACATTTTCATTAAAATCCAAAGTCTACCACTCAGCTTTTTTGACCGCAGCGAAGCAGGTGATTTAATGAGTCGCTTACTGAATGATGTCAATACCGTAAATCAGGCATTTGGACTGACGATCGCCCAAATGCTCGGCAACACTTTCAGTTTGGTCGGCATTGTTATTGCTATGCTCTCAATCAACCTGCAACTTGGTTTGTTGAGCAACCTAGTAGTGCCACTGATGATTTTTACCACAAGCTTATTTGCACGTTGGGCAAGAGCCAGATTTCGCGTCACCCGACAAACCATTGGGGAGCTTTCCGCCAAATTAGAAGAAGATATTGGCAGCGTCCGAGAAGCACAAGCATTTAATCGTGTACAGACAAATATCGAAGAATTTGATGTTCTGAACGCCGCCAATAGAGATGCCAACGTTGAGGCTGTAGCAATTACTTCGGCCTTTTTGCCCTCCATCGATTTTCTCAACACACTAGCAACCGCAGGTGTGCTGGCCTATGGTGGCTATCTCGCGGTAACAGGAGCTGCAACAGTTGGTGTGGTGACATCCTTTTTACTTTACGTCCAACAGTTCTTCCGCCCTATCCAAATTCTCAGCCAGTTTTATACCCAAGCTCAATCTGCCTTCGCCGGATTAGAGAGAATCTTTTTATTACTAGATGAACCGTCAGAACTCAAAGATGCGCCCGATGCGACAGAAATGCCACCTATTCAAGGTGAGGTGACATTCGAGAATGTCAAGTTTGGCTACAACCCAGATCAGCTGGTTCTCAAAGGAGTGAATTTGCACGCCTATCCAGGGCAGATGGTTGCATTAGTAGGACAAACAGGTTCAGGAAAAAGTACAATTATTAACTTGATTTTGCGCTTTTATGATGTATCTGGCGGTGCAGTGAAAATTGATAATATTGATGTGCGTAGCGTCACTCAAGCAAGTCTGCGCCGTCAAATTGGCATCGTCCTGCAAGATAATATTTTGTTCAGTGGTACCGTCGCCGAAAACATTGCCTTTGGCGCTCCTTATGCCACCCAAGCTGATATCGAAGCGGCTGCACAACTAGCAAATGTACATGAGTTCGTCACCTCACTACCACAGGGTTATACAACTCAATTGGGCGAACGGGGAGCGCCCCTAAGTCAAGGACAGCGACAACTAATCAGTATCGCCCGTGCGGTGTTGATTAACCCGCGAATTTTGATTCTTGATGAAGCCACCAGCAGCATTGACACGCGTACAGAAGCGCTAGTACAAACTGCGATCGCTCGCTTGTTGCAAGGTCGTACCAGTTTCGTAATTGCCCACCGTCTCAGTACAGTTACTCAGGCAGATCAAGTGTTAGTAATTCAGCAGGGACAAATTGTAGAGCAAGGTACTCACACTGAACTTGTCAATCAGCAAGGTGTCTATGCCAACCTCTATGCTCTTCAACTGGGTGTAGCAGATACAATGGTTTAGGACTTACGCACTGTACAAATTAATCATGGTATGTATTTACGAAAATAGGTCGTTTCAGACCTTTATTAATTGTTCTTTGATGATCGGTAAACCCGCGCTGTAGGGAACAATGCTCATTGGTGTCAATTTATAGCCGTAGTCACACAGATTAGGACAGTGTTGATTGCTCAAAGTCTTGAAACAACTGTGTTTTTACTCAGCACGGGCTAAACGCCCCGCTTCCGCTAACAGCACTTAGCTATAACGTGAAACTGCACGTCCACCAGGAATTGAAATTCCTGGCTCATAGCGGAAGTTATCTAAAGATAACTAAAGATAACTAAATATCCCCAAAAATCTTGAGTCTACTTCAGTAGACTTTAGTTATTAGGCGGGAACTTCAGTTTCCGACGGCTACTCAAGCCAAGCGATAAGGCATCTCTAGCTTAAATTGACACCAATGAGCAATGTTCCCTACGACAGATATGGTTTTTCAAGCCCCGGATGCTTTGTATTTTGCGTCAATGCGTAAGTACTATGGTTCTTCAAAACGAAAAGTAAAATATATTTGAAGAATACAGAATTAATTAGTCGAGGATTTAAACCCACGACTAACTATAGTCCGCTAAATTTAAGATTTAGCGTATTTCTTAAACCCGCTTATTCGCCCGCTAATAATGTAGAATTCATACTGAATTCTGACTCCTGACTCCTGAATTCCTTTTTATAGCTCAAATTTATCAATTGTCAGCCAACTAATGAAGCTACCTAACCTCGATTCACAAACCATCAACCGTATCATTGAAATGGCATGGGAAGATAGAACATCTTTTGATGCTATTGAAGCTCAGTTTGGGCTTCTAGAGAAACAGGTAATCGCCCTAATGAGGCGCGAAATGAAAGAATCTAGTTTTAAGATGTGGCGAGAGCGAGTTACCAAACGCAACACAAAGCATTTATCTAAACGAGAATTTATTGCAGGTCGATTTAAATCGCACAATCAAAAAATGTAATTCATTGGGTGAAAACTACCAAATTCAGAAGCACAATGACAAAAGTTACACTCTACATTGCAGCTAGTTTGGATGGCTATATTGCTCGCAGCGATGGCGGAATTGATTGGCTATCAATCCTTGATATAGAAGGGGAAGACTACGGTTACACTGATTTCTACGAATCGATTGATGCGATCGTCTTGGGTAGCAAAACCTATGAAGTAGGGCTTGGTTTTGATAAATGGCCTTATCCAGAAAAAAAATCCTTCGTTTTCACCCAGCGTCATCTCCAATCTGACCGCGAAGACGTTGTGTTTGTTTCTGATACAGTAAAGAACGCGTTAGCAGATATAGAAGCTCAAGGCTTAGAAAACATCTGGCTAGTTGGTGGTGGAACATTAATCAATTCGTTTCTTCAGCACAGCTTGATTGACGAATATATTATTTCAACTATTCCAATTATCTTAGGTGACGGTATACAACTTTTTCCACCGCCTAGCCCTGAAGAAAAATTGGAGCTTGTTAACTCAAAACAATATCCAAGTGGTTTACTTCAATCGTATTATAGGCGAAAAGTAAATATCTAAAATAATTCGTAATTCTTAATTATGTTCTCTACGAATTACGAATTACGAATTACGAATTAGCTAAAGAAGCTTCTGAACAGCGTTGCTAAAGTCTTCATAAGGAGAAACCCCCACTATGGTTTCTGCTAAAATACCATCTTTGAAAATTAAAACTGCTGGAATGCTGCGAAGACCGAATTTTTTGAAAATCGGCTTGTTGCTGTCAACATCTACCTTAACGACTTTAGCGCGACCTTTGTATTCCTCGGCAAGTTGATCCATCAACGGACTGATCAGGCGACAGGGGCCACACCAAGTAGCAGTAAAATCAACAACAACAACTTTCTCTTCACTTCCATTTAAAACAATATCAAATTCACTTTCTTGAACGTAAGTAACTATGTCAGTATCAGTAGACATTTTTTAATTCCTTAGTGTCAAACTAAAATTTCAGCAAAAAGCTAACTATACAAACTATACTCCCTTCCGCCTGTCAGATTCACCAGTCATACCAATTCGTAATTCGTAGTTCGTAATTCGTAATTAAGAAAGTCTTACTTAGTCTAGGTTTCAGGGTTTATATCTGTTTCATTATTTTCGTGAAATGGTATCACTTACATTAAGAAACTCCCGCTACTGAGCAAAACTAAGTAATAGGAGTTACTTAAAGTGAATTTATACGTGGATTGTATTGCGTACTTACTCCGAAAATCTCGCACCTTGAAGGCGTACAAGCATTAATAGTCGAATGGCACTAAGAAAAGATACAGCCCTTGTTCTGACTGGAACAAGCCTCCAGGCTGGGAATCCATTCTGGGAGGCTCTGCCTCCAGTAGCTTGAATTGAGGCAGAACCTATTTTAAATACATTCCCAGCCTAGAAACTGGGAACGAGACAACACAAACTTTTGGGTTTTTCTTAGTGCCATTCCATTAATAGTCTTTCTCTTGATTAAACAGTTCTAACAACCCAATTGTGCCTACAAAAAAAGTATAAGTAGCATATTTTATTGGCATCTTTTTTCTTGAAGGTGCATAAAAAGCTGCTATGATACCTTCGATAAAATGGCTCGTTATGGCAAAACGCTCAATCCAAAAAACTGGATTAAGGCTGCTTGGTACATAAATATCACTTAGTACTGCATAAATATTCCACAATTCCAATCCAATTGCGCTTGTTATTAGCACCGTAGATATAATTTTTACAAAGTTAGAAATATTTCTCTTTATAGAATCCATTTGATATCTTTGAGGCGAGTAGGAAAAATCGGTATAAATAATCAGATCAGGGTGAAAAATGGGATATTCAAGCGACGTGATAGGTAAAGAGTAGAAAATTATCGAGCCGTTATTGCCGAACCAAGAATAAAACAAAAACCTCTGTATGCACAAAGAGGCAAATTCTGAACGGGATATTTTATCAACTTAAGAATGGTTGCAATTGCATAGACTTACCCAGAGATTTGCCTCCCTATTCTACTGTGAATCATATTTGAACGAACAGAATTCAGGAGTCAGGAGTCAGAATTCAGTTGGGTATTCTGTATGACTGGCGGTGCTTCGCAGCGGTAGCGAGTCATCGAGCATCGCGTTTGAATAACCGGCGTTTTTGCACCCCCACCAAATATACGATTTGGTGATGCAACAATTCACTGGCGGGTCTGAATCGCCGACTGATAGCGCCGACGGCAAGCGAGTCTTCTCCCAAGGGGAGACACTATGCAAACGAGCGTCAAGATTGCTGAATTCTCAATTCTGGATTCTTCTTCAATTCTGAATTTGACTTCCGCCTTGCGGTACTAGCCATTCAGAAGCAAAATGATCGTTTTGCTTTTGCATACCCTGATTTTAAATAAATATGAGACTATAGAAATATTAAGACAGTTAAAAAAACGTGAGTCAGCAAGACAAACTATTAGAAAAAATTCTCTCTGGGACTTCTGATACAGATATCCCTTTCGCTCAACTGTGGCAACTTTTATATAGATTAGGCTTTGATGAACGGATTCGTGGCGATCATCGTATTTTTATCAAAGCCGATGTTGAGGAAATATTGAACCTACAACATAAAAAAGGAAAAGCCAAAAGCTATCAAATTAAACAAGTTCGCGCAGTTATTCTTAAGTATAACCTAGGAAGTAAAAATGATGTTTCGGTATGAAATTATTCTCTACTGGAGTGAATTAGATCAAGCCTTTATTGCTGAAGTTCCAGAGTTATCGGGCTGTGCCGCTGACGGTGATAGTTATCAAGAAGCCCTGCATAATGTAGAATTAGTTGTGCAGGAATGGATAGAAACGGCTAAGGATCTAGGGCGTCCAATTCCTCAGCCTAGACCACGTTTGATGTATATGTAGTTGATACAGAAGCTAATTCCAAGTGATTTTTTAGCATGATCAGAAATGTTTGACAGATCGTTTGTATGGTATTTACAAATCGTCCTACCTGACTAGCAGAACGCGCTCTCACCTCAAAACCTTCTTCTTAGCAAAAAAAATGAATCCACCTACACATGAGAGTGAAGTACAATTTTGACCTCACTTCCATTCCTCTATCCTAAAAGCTACGGTGTACACACAAGTCGGAAATAGTAGTCTGTCAAGGAATAATTGACGAGTACATTCTCTGTAGAGATGGCGATAAATCGCGTCTTAACGTGTATAAGTCTTTTAGACGCAATAAATCGCGTCTCTACATGAGGGCTTTCTGGCTTATCCCAAGCGTATTGGGATAAAACTGGTGATTTGTGTGTACACCGTAGCTCCTAAAAGGAGAGAGGTTTTCAATTATTCCCCCTTCCCGCTTCGGGGGGTTAGGGGGTTAGGTCTATTTGCATACTTGTACCTCACCAGGTTGAAAATAGCTACCTATCCCTATCAAGAGTTAGTAATGAGTACCCGTTTTCCGATGGTTGATGGCAGTAACAGCATCAGGCTTGAGTAATTTACCTTCATCCACAGTTGCATATACAACCCAATGATCGCCACATTCCAGACGTTGGTTGACTGAGCATTCCAAATATGCTAAGGCATCAGTGAGGACGGTACAGCCATTATCTGCAACTGCTGTACTAAAGTTGGCAAATCGGTCTTCTCCAGGCGCGAAAGATTTACGGAAATGCTTCATGTAGTCTTGATGATTGCCTTCAGGTAAAATATTTAAGGCAAACTTACCACCTGGATACATTAAAGATTCGATCGCTCGCTCTTTAGCGATCGCAACTGTTATTCCGGGTGGATTGAAGGTGGCTTGAGAAACCCAAGCGCCTAGCATTGCGGTAGACACATCTCCAAGTTTCGCTGTCACCACGCAGACGGAACCAACAATCCGGCCAACAGCCTGTTCCACTGGAGTAGCAGCTTGTTGTGGTACACGTACTTTTTTAGCCTTCCTCAGTGTTTGGGCAAAGTCTGTACCTAGTTCTTCACAGAATTTGAGAGTGACATCATCAGGTTTAAACTTCACCTTCAGGGTGTCAAAGCCAAAGCGATATCCAGAATCCCGGAGTTTACCTTCGATTAAGTCAAAAGCTTCGCCACTCCAGCCATAGGAACCAAATACCCCAGCGAGTTTACTGTTGTCACCGCTTGATATCACAATCCCTAAAGCAGTATGAATGGGAGTTGGTGCATGACCACCGATGGTAGGAGAACCAATGATAAAACCCTCTGACTGTGCTAGGTTGATGCGAATTTCATCAGGGGTAGCAAATTCGCAGTTAATTGATTTGACTGCAACTCCACCTTTAGTTAGTCCCAGAGCGATCGCTTGTGCTAAAGTCGCTGTATTCCCGTAAGCTGAAGCGTAAAGTAGGGCAACGGAAATTTCGCGATCGTTATGAGAACGGCTCCACTCTCCATAAGCTTTGGTGAGTTCGATTAAGCTGGTGCGTACTAAAGGCCCATGACCCACAGCATACATTCTCACCTGTAAATCTGATATTTTCTCCAAAGCTGCTTCTACATGAGGAGTTTGGGGAGCCATCAGGCAGTTAAAATAGTAACGCTGGTCTTCTTTAAGCGCTTCCCAGTTATCATCAAAAACTTCATCGCCACAGAGATGAGTTGCAAATAACTTATCTGTGTAGAGAATTTGAGTTTGCTGATCGTAGGTACAAAGTCCTTCCGGCCAACGTGGACTAGGAGTGGGGAAGAATTTCAAAACATGACCCTTGCCTAAATCCAGAGTTTCTTTCCCCCGCATCACCAAGACATTTAAATCTTGCTCTAGGAAAGCAGCCCGCAAGTTGTTTGCACCGGGAAGAGAACAGACAAAAGTTACCTGTGGTGCAAGTTCTAAAATTGCTTTGAGGGTTGCAACTCGATTGGGATTAAAATGACCCAGGATTATATAATCCAAACGTTGCAAATCTAAAGTCTGCCGCAATGCCTCTAAATAAATTTCGGCAAAGCTTTCTGGCGGTGGATCAATAAGTGCGGTTTTATCAGCTTCAATTAAATAGCAATTGGAAGTAGTACCTCTTTCAAGTGCATATTCAATTTCAAACCGCAGACGTGACCAACTACGTGCCCTGATAGCTTTAGTATTTGTAGCAATTGGTAAAACTTGTACGTCGCGTGGCTTGGAATTGGTCATAGCTGTTTTATAGTTGGGGAACAGGGAATAGGGAACAGGGTATAGGGTATAGATCATAGGAAACAGGGGATAGTTTTCTTTGCTGTCCCCTGTCACCTGTTACCTCTTGCCTCTTTCTTAGTAGTAATTACCTACTTTGCGATGGCGAACAGCTGTCAGTCCATCATTTTTGGAGACACGACCTTCTTGGACGGTGCAGTATAAGATCCAGTGGTCGCTGCATTCCATACTGGTCTGTATTTCACATTCCATGTATGCCAAAGCATCAGTTAGAATTGGTGAACCATTTTTCGCGGTTTGAGTTTTCACTCCTGCAAAGCGGTCAGCACCGGGATGTAAGCGCTTGAGAAAGTGTTTCTTGAGTTCTTGATAATTGCCTTCTTCCAAAACGTTGAGGACGAAGCGATCGCCTACTTGCATTAAGGAATCAATGGCGCGGTCTTTCGCAACGGCAATTGTCAATCCTAATGGTTGCAAACTCGCTTGCGTTACCCAGGATGCCAGCATTGCACTTGAGGCATTGTCTTTTTTCGTGGTGACTATATACAGTCCACTACTAATGCGACCCAGTGCCTTTTCCATGTTGACATCAAGGGACTTAATTTGCTTGATGTTGCGATCGCGCACGAGCAATTGTCCGATATCTTTACCCGCTTCTTCACATAACTGGAATGTAGATGCGGTAGGAACTTCTTTAATCCGAATGGCTGGAAAGGCTTCTTTAATGCCAGAATCGAGAAATTTTCTGCGGAGTGTATCAATGGGTTCATCATCCCCACCGTAACATTCAAACAGCCCAATCAATTGCTTGTTCTTGGCGACAGCTAGTACTGAACTGATACTAGCTTGGGCGGCGGCGTCAGTAGTTGGAGGCATACCAACAATGATGCCAGCTGCTCTCCCGGCTAGTTCTTGAATTTCTTGGCTCTCAGCAGTACTCAGATCAAGTACTTCTACGCCAACGCCAGTTTTCAGTATCCCTTCGGCAATGGCGTGACCAAGGCGCTCACCATAACCGTAATCTGAGACAAAAAATAAGCCAACTGTTGTTTCTGCTTTAGCTTGTTTTTGGCTCCAATTTTCGTAGCACCCGGTTAGAACATCTAAATGGTGGTATAATAGGGGGCCGTGACCATTTGCGATAATATTAATTTTTCCGAGATCACCCATCCGCTTCATCGCATTCAGCAGCGAACGAGCGTTAGGGCCCATTAAGCAGTCGTAGTAAAATCTAAAGTCAGCTTCGATCGCTTCTAAATCTTCATCAAAGGTGCGATCGTCACAAAAGTGCATCCCAAAAGCATCACAGGTGTAGAGAATTTGGGTTTTGCGGTCAAAGCTAAAGATTGTATCCGGCCAGTGCAGGTTAGGCGCACTCACGAATTCCATTTCGTGTCCTTTGCCGATATCGATGCGATCGCCACTTTTGACAATCCGCTTGGAAAAAGGATCGTGTACTAAGCCTTCGAGAAACTGAAGCGCAACTTTTGAGGCTAAGACGGTAGCTCTAGGAGCTAACTGGAGGACATCTTCTACTAAGCCGCTATGGTCTGGCTCTGTGTGACTAACAATTATGTAATCAATTGTTTTGGGGTTAACAAGACCTTTGAGAGTCTCTAAATACAGGTGACGAAACTTCTGGTGAGAAGTATCAATCAAAACTGTTTGTTCACCTCTAATTAGATATGAATTGTAGGTTGTACCGTTTTGCAGTCCGAATTCGATATCGAAGCGATCGCGATCCCAATCAAGAGAGCGAATCGCCGTTGTATTAGGGGCAATTTCTACAGTTTGTATAGTTAACCGATGTTGAACGTTCTCTGCATGGGCATCGCCGGTCGTAGACATCGCTACCATTATTCGTCTCCGATCGCAAATTAACAGGTTTTTCTTCTGCCCTCATTCTCTCTATTATTTTTTGTTTAAGTTGTAATAAATATCAGTTTTTGAAAATTTTAACTTGTATCAATTATTGCTGTTTTTTAGCAAAAAGTATGACTCACAAAATATACTAAATATGAATTTATTCCTAAGAAATACTGAGTATTTAATTTTCTTATTTCTCTGGTTTTATCTTAATTCAAAAATATCATGCTCATTATCTGATTTGACAATAGAAACTTAAAAACTTAAAAAGATATCAAATATCCAGGACTATTATATAGCAGTTCTCAATTGCACAGAATACAGACCTAACAAGAACAGCCCTTTCCTTACCTCTCCTAGGAGAAGCGCTATAATAACCTTTCTTTTGATGGCAGCATCCCAAATGTGTAAAAACATATTTTGTCATAGCGTACTCCTTCGGAGAACCCGTAGGGTACGTAATGAAATGGAGCGTTCGCAATGACAATCTGTTATCTTAGTCAATTTGCAAAATTGGGATGCTCCGCTTTTGATAAGGATCATCAATGCTAAGAATATACCAGAATTTACAAAGAGATCCCATGATTGTGGCGCACAATATTGAGCGATCGCAAAACAAATATCTTAAAAGAATAGATTTAAATGTCAATCATAAAAAGCTAGTTTTTTATGATACTCTCTTATGATTCAGTATAAAAGTAGGAAAAGTAGGAAAAGTACGATAAAGCTTAAATAAGCTGTTAACACTGTTTTATCCAATTGGTATTGAATCTGTTTTTGTCTCAAACAATAACCTTGTTACTTAAAATATAAATTTTATATAAAGTTGAGAAAAAAGATATTTTTTTGGAGACAATCAAGGCAAATCTCCAGAAAGTAGTTGAATATAAAGAACCTATGCTTACATATCTTTTTCTACTCATTCAAATGGTAAGCTAGCGTAAAAATTATTTTTAAAGTTTCGATAAATATCCGTAACCATACGAATAATCTAATCAATTTAATGATACAGTCCCTTAAGCATTCATCAGAATAATGCCAACAAATTCTTATTGTCATATAGGACTGCTTTCTATACGCCAACATTGTTAATACTTGTAGTTCAGCTTTTAAATTATTTTATGAAATACGTAAATAATTAAGTATATAGGCGTAAATAGACATAAAAACAGAAAAAATGATTGTATAAAAGGTAATTTTTTATGGGATGCCGATTAAAAATCTTTCTAACTGAAGAAGAAAAACTGACTTTAGAAGAGTTAAGAAAAGCCAAAGATGTTCCACAACGTACCAAGGATCGTGCCCAAGTTTTACTGTTGAATACTCGCGGCTTAAAAAATGAGCAAATTGCTAAAGGCTTGAACTGGGCGATTTCAACAGTGCGTCAAACCCTCCATCGTTGGGAAAAAATGGGTTTAGCAGGTTTATGGGATGCTCCTGGACGAGGGGGAAAACCCCGATATTCGGAATCAGATTTGCTTTATCTAGAAAATTGTTTAGCTCAAGAATCAGAGACTTATAACTCTAAACAATTAGCAAAAAAACTGGCATCTGAGCGTCAAGTCAACTTGAGTGCAGATCGATTACGACGAGTACTTAAAAAAAGGGGAAGGAGGTTTGGAAGCTCACCTATATAATCCCAAGCACAAAATAAGTCGGAAGGAGGCTATCTAAGAGACGCTGAAAGCGTAGATTACTTATTTACAAAATCATCCCGCGCCAACATTTGTATGGTATGGGATGATTTTTTAATAAAGACATTGCCTCTATTTACAACTAAAGGCGTACTTATGTACGCCTTTGTAGCTGATTTATTTGTTGCCAAAAGTCTAGAAAAATAGTCTACCTAAATCCATTTTAGTTAAAAGAGTTTGAGAATCCATTAGGGTCTAAATCACTAGGAAATAATAAAATTTCCTTACCTTCTAAATTTGCCTTTTGATGAAGCAAAATTGCTTTTTCTAAAGAACAATATTTAATTGGAACCCATCCGTCACTATAAAAGTAGACAGTTACTCGGCTCATTGCATACTCTTTCAACGGCAGTGGAAGAGACCAGGACGAGTCCACAGTTTTAACCTTAGCTGTTGAGTCCATGCGTTGAACCTCAGTTATTAAGTATATTTACTTTCACTCATCAGGATTAATTAAAGTAACTGTCATAAGTAATAATAATCTGCCTGTAAATCGTATCTTTAGATAAAATTTCAAATAATTGCCTTGATGACAATGCCCCAAGAGGGATCGCTCTTAGGGCATTAAACTAAACATTATTAGCAAGGAAATGCATTCACAACTAGTGATAACTGTTGTTGTCTCTAACTAGCCTCAGAATAGTTCTGCAAGCTTGCTTAGGCGTTCATACACAGAGATGAGACGATCTCCTTTAAGTTCAACAGCAGTATTTGGATAATTCTGAATAGCTCCAAGCAGTGTCACTTCACCATTTTGTTGAATAGATGCACTTAAAGCGCTTTTCAGCCCCTCCTGACTTAGTTCTCCCGCGGGAGGATGAACTACTTCACCAATTTGGTTAACTAAAATTGGCCCTGCCCAACTAGACATTAAGCTATTTAAAAAGGCAGGATCTGCTTTGATTGGGGCTTTCAGTGCCTTACGAGCCAATGCTGGATCTTGTTGGGCTGCCTCCAAATATGCTCTTAAAGTCGGGGTAGTCTTGCCAGTTTCTGTAAACTGACTTAATTCTTCAACAGATATTTGCCCCTGAAAAGTACCATACTTTAAAATAACTTGCTCGGCAGCATTAGCATTAGCACTTGAGAACAGAAAAGCAGCACCTACACCTAAAGCTACAGCCTGTGTCAGGAATTTAGTAAACTTTCTACTGTTTAATCGATTTAAAATTTGAGAAATCTGCATTTTGTCTAACTTTAGAATAATGGTGCGGAGCGTAAATATGCAAAAAATGTCTACGTCTTAATATTAAGCCTTTTCATTAGGCGAAATAGCATGAGGAAGTATGGAGCGATCTTCATCTAAGGTTGGCGCAGGTATGCCCAAGTGCTTCCTTGCAGATTCTTCTGCTAGCTTTCGGTCTTGTTCGTTATTAAACTGACTCTCATCTAACACATGAGAATTCTTTACCGCTTCGTCTCGGCTTGGTTTATAGCCATTTTTCCACTTGTACTTCCAATCCATAATTTTAAAGGCAGATATACTGCAATTTTATATCCTAATTACTTATGGTAAGCACTTAATGAAAAATGATACTCCTGCTATAGGTTGAAGATGCTCATTCAGAGGGTACACATTTAACGAAAGGGGGCAGGAGCAGATAATCCCTGTCCCCTGGAGCGGAACATTGGTCTACGTCCCCCACTTCTACTAATAAGTGGTTTTCGTATAGCATCGACCAGGGCTATTTCATTCTCATGTAGCCCGCCTCAGAATAAATTCTGAGGCTAATAGCAAAAGAAGTAGCTCTCAACAAATATCTCCAGAGATATAACCAAAAGAGCTAATTTGATGAGAATTCCATCTCTAGGCTCACGCAGTTTAATCTAAAAAGGTTAATACTAACATAACAAATGACTTTGCCAGCCTTAAATCTGATTGTAATCAAAAATTACAACCGAGAAAAAGGAACTAGATAAAAAAGTACAAACAATGACAACTTCTACAGACCGCGATCAACAAATTCAAAAGCTACGTGAACTAATCAAAGATATTGACTATGGTATGCTTACCACGATCGATGATAATGGTAGTTTGCATAGTTACCCAATGTCCAAGAGTGGCGAGATTAACTCTGATGCTGCACTCTGGTTTTTTACATATAGCGCTTCTCATAAGGTGACTGAAATTGAACACCATGAGCAGGTAAATGTTAGTTTCTCGTCTGCTGAACAGCAGAAATACGTTTCTATCTCAGGTACATCACAACTTGTGGAAGACCGCAATAAGATGCGAGAGTTATGGAAACCAGAACTTCAAACGTGGTTTCCTAAAGGATTGGATGAACGCGATATTGCTTTGCTCAAGGTTAATATTAAGCAGGTTAATTATTGGGATAATGTATCAAGTTTTAAGCCACAAACAATTAGTTTTTGGTAAGAGGTTGTTTGAAAAATTGCTACGTTGTCTACCTTGTCTACCTTGTCCCCCCTGCTCCTATTGGATGCAAAAATTGAGTAATTTATAAGTAGTCAGAATTCAGGATTCAGAATAGTTAAAGAGTTCTGACTTTTATCGTTATCTCTTTGACGGAGCGATGTCTACGACGGGTTGCACCTACGCTTACTATACCCTATCCCAAAGCCCTATTCTCTCGTAACTTATTATCATTAAAATTAAGTTATTGAGAACAGAATTTAGTGTGAAACCCTTATAGTATAGTTTTGTGTAAAATCGTAGTGTTTTTAAACTCAGAGGGAAGCAGAGTCTTTCTGGAGAATTCGTTACTAATTTATGCAATTTTGTACTTAGGAACTCTCAGATGTCGCACAAACAATTTATTTCTTGCTGGCAAAAAAGGTTACTTTCTGTCTTCGTGGTAATGATTTGTCTGACAGCAGGGGTGTTGGGCATCTTGGGAAGCACTGCTTATGCGAGTCATGCTGAAGCTGTTTTTCCTGCTTTTGTTACAGGTAATGCTCAACTGGTAAATAACACTAGGCGCATCCAGGAGCAACAGATACCATTAAAATCAACAGCGCTAAATGCTACTGTATATCACAGTCCCGACTGTAGGTGTTGTGGCGGGTGGATTGATCACTTAAAGGCACAAGGTTTTAAAATCACAGATTTTTCTACACCTGATATCGAAATAGTCAAACAAAAGTACAATGTGGCAGATAACTTGTCATCTTGTCACACAGCAATTGTTAATGGATATGTCATTGAAGGACATGTCCCAGCAGACGACATCAAACGTCTGCTTCAAGAAAAGCCAAATGTTACTGGTTTATCCGTTCCTCAAATGCCTGTAGGTACTCCTGGGATGGAGATGGGGAATCGAAAAGATCCCTTTTCTGTGCTGTCTTTTGATGGCAATAACTCAGTTGCGGTATTCAATAAATATCCATCCTCTTGATGTAAACTTTTCCTAAAAACCGAAATTGGAAAGAGAATTTGCGTAGAGTTGGAAGCAGAGACAAACGACTCTGCTTTATACATCAAATCAACGATTTGATGTACTTTTTACTGTTTATAGCCAGCTTTGAGCAATTGCGAAAAATTACTGAACCATCTTCCAAACCAGAAGAGAGATGCTGCGTTTACAGCATTTTGAGAAAGAAACTCAATGGCATGGTTACAATCTTGTAGGCTTGCATCGAGTCCCGTTGCATGATAAATTTCACGAGCATTACAAAAGGCATCCATTGCTTCTGATTCTCGATTAATTTTTTCTAAAACTAAACCCAAATTAAACCAAGCGTTTGCTTCTCCATTTCGATCATCAAGCTCTTTTCTGATATCTAATGAATGCTGATAAAACTCAAACGCCCTTTGGTACTGTCCCAAAGCTTTATAAGCGCTACCCAACCCACTTAAGGCCATAGCTTGCCCATTGCGATCGCTAATGAATTTTGCTAGCCCTAGCCATTGCTGGTAAAATTCAATTGCCGGTTGGTAATGCCCCAATGATTCATAAGTATTACCCAAACTTCCCAGGCAAATACATTCCCCAGTGCGATCGCAT